>NZ_NHCK01000016.1:0-66302 GCF_002172815.1 Hyphomonas sp. TMED31
TTTCAGCTTCTCGTATGACCACCCGGCTGACGCCGAATCGCTCTGCAAGGTCACGCTCTCCGGGCAGTCTCGAGCCGGGAGGATATGCGCCAGACGCAATCATTGCTTTGATTTCGTCGGCGACGGCTTTGTATAAGCGGCGGTTGGACATGAGGGTATCCATACTGTTTCTTCTACTTGGTATACTAAAAGAACTGTCCAATTCAATAATTTAAATGACCAATTCGATCACATAGGACTAGTGATCGGGTAGTGAACACGATCTGGTCTTTGAGATAGTCCAGTTGATTCCTCTCCTCCATACGTTTTATTGTCGAGCCTAGATGAAGCGCGGAAGCGTTCTCTCTACTTTGTCTCGAATAGAAAAGAGGATTGTAGTCAGTTTTGTTGAGCTTTTGCTAAAGGCGCGGGCTGTCCGTTTCAAACCTGCTTTTTTTGGTAATCCGCGCACTACATAATACACACTTTTGCACTGCAAATGGCATGAAGTATTCCTCGCATTTATCATGATGCTTAAACGATAGCGATCTGATCCCAATCGCACTGCAGACCCACTTGCTCTACGCGGACATGGTCTGCCACACGAAAACGGGTCCGATATTTGAGTGAGAGTCGGCTTCGATTGTGGAGCTGAGAATAGGTAAGAGAGCCAAGCCTGAAGAGATCGTCGCGAAGCTGCGTGAGGTGGAGGTCTGACTGAGCCGGGGTGAGACGACGGGTCAGGCCGTGCATGCGATCGGGGTGACCGAGCAGACCTACTACAGGGTGGCGCAAGGAGTCTGGCGGCCTTCAGGTCGGCCAGGCGAAGCGGATAAATGACATGGAGATGGAGAGCCGGCGCCTACGCAAGGCAATCTCCGATCTCGCCCTGGACAATCAGATCCTGAAAGAAGTTCTTTCGGGAAAGTTCTGAGCCCTTCATGCAAACGCCGTGCGGTCGAGAAGGGTTCGTCACGTTCTCCACGCTGGAGGGCAGTTGCATCTCTAATCGCAGGCCCATGCGCCGGTCGAGCGGCGTTACGCCCCTGAGCAGCCTCAAATGCTACGCAAGTATTAGCGCACAAAATCATCCGTGTGAATGGTTTTTGATAGCAGATGTCATGGCGGGGCATTGTGATAATCGGCGCGCGCAAGATGGTTTGCGGAGAGGGTGGTCGGTAGCCCAAAGAAAAGTGAGGGGCGCGGTGGTGCAGTGCCCCCGCCAGGTATTGATCAGGACTTGAGCATTCTAAAAATTTGGGCATGACGCGCAAGCAAGCTCTCCCATGGTTGAAAATGACAGAGTACGAAATCTGTTCGCAGAGCTGACGGCCTGCCAAAAGCAAACTGGTAGCGATGCACCCAGCGTAGTGTCCTTGGCGAGCGGCCTGCATGGATTTTTCGGGAGTTCGTTACAGTTGTTTCAAGTCAGCTTCACGAATCCGTCGCGTTTCTACTTCAATAGCGCAGGCAACGACCTGAAGGCGCAACATGCAGGCAAAACCATCCTCTCCGGACGACATCGTCCCAACCGGTACTTTTACTGAAATAGTCAACGCATCTGCGTCGGGTAGCGAGCGAGACGAGGCGGCGGATCGGACGCGTTTCCTGAATAGCCTGTTTCGTAACCACTACAGCGAATTGGTTGGCCGCCTCAGGAAGATCCATGGTGCCGGGCCACCTGAACCAGAAGATGTGGCGCAAGCTGCGTTTTCAAAACTCGCCGAGCTCACGGACCTCAGCCGAATCCGGTCACCCCGAGCCTTCTTGTTCAAGACGGCGATCAATCTGGGATTAAACTCAAACGACAAGCTACGGCGTGGGCGAAACTTCGTCAAAACCCAGATTAATGGAAATTTTTCTCCTGAGGTGGAAGAAATCTCTCCCGAAACTGTCTTAATGGGAAAGCAGGATCTCGAACGGGTCGCGTACGCTATGCGGCTGCTGTCGCCGAAGCAGAAAGAAATCCTGTTGCGAAGCCGGTTCAAAGGGCAGACCTATGCGGAGATCAAGAAGGATACCGGCTGGAGCGAGGCGGATATTTCCCGCCAGCTCAGCAGCGTCATGGCACTGCTGCAAGCCGAACTGGACGGGTAGCGCTGCGCAATGAAAAAGCCCGTGAAGCCTGACTCTTCCTTAAAACCTGTTTCGGGATCGGCATTGGACGCTGAAGCCCATGCATGGGTATTGTACTTTGCTTCCGGAGAAAATGCGCCGGAAAAGCAAAAGCTCTTTGCTGATTGGCTCGCCGGAAATCCGGATCGGCGCGTCGCGTTCGAGCGGGCCGGCCAGTTGTGGGATGCGATGGCCGATGTCGAAGATGTCGAGAACATCCTGACGGATCAGAACAACATTGAGACGTTTCAGTCGCGCCGGAGGATGTCGCGACGGTTATTGTTGGGCGGAGGCCTCGCTGCGAGCCTGGTTTGTGCTGTCGGCATTGGCTCGCTCACGCTACAGCAAGTTCCTCCGGAAATGATCGAGCTTTCCACACCAATTGGCGAGATTAAGACCTTCACCTTGTCTGATGGTAGCGAGATCACGCTGGGTGGTGCCAGCCAGGTTCGAGGCGAGTTCTCAGCGACGACGAGAAACCTCGAGCTCGTCGGAGGCAATGCCTACTTCGATATTACGCGCAGCAAAGATCGGCCTTTAACCGTCGATACGGGAAGTGTGCGAGTTCAAGTTCTCGGCACCCGGTTCAGTATAAAGAAGAGAACGGAACAGGTGGCTGTTTCTGTCGACAGCGGGCACGTCCGCGTGATGACTGATATGGCCGCGCGCGATCTGCGGGCCGGCGACCGGATTGTCTCCTCAGCCGCTTTGCGTCTTGGGCCGGTCGAGCCATTCGATGCTGAGCGGGAACTCTCTTGGCGATCCGGACGNCTCACATTTGTAGATGCGCCGCTTCATGACATCGTCGCGGATATAAACCAATACAGCGGTCGTCCGGTCAGGCTCGCGCCCAGCGCGCCTGCGGACATGCGGCTTACCCTGTCTTTCTCTGTTAAACAGATTGATCAGGTCTTGGCCGGTCTGGATGCAGCTTACCCGATAGAGGTACGCGAAAACGATACGGAAATCGTGATTTCGCAAGGACGCTGACAGCGCCTGCGGTGAACCTTTTATGAAGTTCGCAAAATCGCTGAAAGGCCTGGCGACCTGATCTGTCTTCCCCTTGACCACGCAGGAGCGTGGCGGCGGGTGTGATGCTTCGCCCCGCACAATTCACCATGAGGGGAAAGTCATGAAAACTTCGATCAGCCTGCGCAAGGCACTCATTCTGACGGCATCGGGCGCCGCCCTTTGCTTCAGCAATGCAGCGATTGCCCAGACAGCAACCGATCAGGACGATACAAGCATCCAGGATACGGTCGTCATCACCGGTACGCGCGGTGCGCCCCGCACCGCGTTCGATAGCCTCGCGCCGGTAGATGTCATCTCTGAAAAAGCCATTGANCTGACAGCATCTGACGAAGTTATGGATACGCTGTCTCAACTTGTGCCGTCTTTCAACGTCAAACGCCTTCCGATGGCTGACGGTCAGGTTTTTGTCCGTCCGGCCAGCCTGCGCTCACTTTCAGCCGATCACACGTTGGTGCTGATCAACGGCAAGCGTATGCACCGCTCTGCGATGCTTGGCTCCAACGGCGCTCAAGCGCCAGACCTTGCTCAGATTCCGTCTTACGCCATCAAGCAAATNGAGGTGCTGCGTGACGGTGCTTCGGCTCAGTACGGGTCCGACGCNATTGCGGGTGTTATCAACATTATCCTCGACGACGAACCCGGTACGAATGCTTTCGCCCAGGCTGGCCAGTATTATGAAGGCGATGGCGAACAATATCGCATCGGCGCCCAACAAGGGTTTCAATTCGACAATGGTTTTCTGAACCTTTCTGGTGAATACACAGATGCGCAACCGACATCCCGTTCGCGTCAGCGTGCTGATGCCATCGCCCTGCAGGAAGCCTTTCCAGACATTAAAGTGCCGAATCCGGTTCAGAACTGGGGTCAGCCAGAGCGCCAGGCATATAGATTCGCGCTGAACGGTGCATACGAGCTAGCGAACAACGAAGCCTACATATTCAGTACCTACGGCTTCGGTACCGGCGTAACTGACTTCAACTGGAGAAACCCTCTTTCGACCAGCGCGTTCGGTGATAGCGCGATTGATCCGGACTATGACCTTTCTGAGATTTATCCGGCCGGTTTTACGCCGCGCTTTGGTCAGGACGACAACGACTTTTCATTGACCGGCGGTTTGCGCAGTGCAGGAGACGGGGCATTTTCGTATGACCTCAGTGCCAGCTATGGCCGGAANCAGATCGAATACTTCATGTACGANTCGATNAANGCTTCGCTCGGCTCTGCCAGCCCGACCTCCTTCGATATCGGAACGCTGACTCAGACCGAGTTCAACCTGAACGCTGACTTCGTGTACCTTGCCAGCTTGGATTTCCTGGCCGACGATCTGTCGTTTGCTTTCGGTGCGGAGAATCGCAAGGAAGAATATTCAATTGGTCAGGGTGAGTATGCATCNTTTGCCGTGGGACCGCTCGCGGCCGAAGGTTTCCCTTCTGGTTCCAACGGTTTCCCCGGCTTCTCGCCAGACCAGTCCGGATCTTCGGATCAGTCCAGCTATGCAGCATATGTGGATCTGGAAGCCCCGATTACAGACCGGTGGACGGTTGGCGCTGCAGTCCGTTATGAGGATTATTCCGAATTCGGTAGCAGCACGACCGGCAAGCTGTCGACTCGTTTCGAAGTGACGCCTGGCCTTGCCCTGCGGGCGACTGCGTCCAGCGGATTCCGCGCCCCCACACCAGGGCAGCTCTTCTCGGAGCGAACCTATCAGGGGCTCGACACCACGACGTTGAACATTTTCACAAGTGGCCGGTTCAGCCCGCAAGGTGCCGTCGCTGAACTGATCAGCCAGCGTGCTGACGTGAACATTCTTCCGCTCGAACCGGAAGAGTCTGACAACATCACGGCCGGTCTGGCTTGGAATAGCGATTTCGGCATGACCGCGACTGTTGATATTTATCAGATCGACGTCACCAACCGTCTGAGCACATCGTCGACCTTTGTTGTCACTGATGAGGAACGTGCGGAGCTTGCCGCTCTAGGCGTTGCGGGCGCGGAAGGGATTACGCGAGTCAATTTCTTCCAGAATGATTTTGACACGCGCACGAAGGGGCTCGACCTCGTTTTAGCTTATGCCTTCAATGCTGGGCCAGGACAGGTGAATCTGACCGGAGCTTATAACTATAACAAGACCGAAGTGACCGGTGGCGACTTTGCTGAAAACACAACCTCGGCTGACCGGTTCGAGAAAGGCATTCCGGAGCATACCGCAAACCTTCAAGCCAATTACGCATTTGGTAAATGGGATGTCTTTGGCCGGATGCGCTACTATGGGGAATGGCGTGACTATTCGGGCAATTCCACCGGTGACATCTTCCAGGATTTTGGCGCGATGGTGCTGTTTGATCTCGGCGCGACCTATCAGGTGAACGATAATCTGTCAGTCCGCGTGGGCGCCGAGAACGTTTTCGACCAATATCCAGACGAAGCGACCTATCAGGCAAGCCGGGGACTAATTTATTCCCGGAACGCCCCCTATGATACCGATGGCGGCCAGTATTACCTCCGCCTCGATCTCAGCTTCTGATTCCGGAAAGAGATATGGACTTTACCAGACGACTGGTCATGAAGGGCGCCGCTGTTGCAGCGGCGTCCTTTACGACAGAAACGGCCTGTACCGCTGCGCCGGTGCCGGCCTCTGCAGGGGAGCGGACAGTGCAAGATATCGCGAGCGACGAAGCCTTCTGGCGTCCGATTGTGGCGCAATACGACGTCACGCCGGATGTCGTGAATTTCGAGAACGGATATTGGGGGCTGATGGCAAAACCTGTCTTGGAAGCCTTCGTTCGGAACACTGAAAAAGTGAACCGCCACAACTCCTGGTATGCCCGCCGGGACTATTACTCCGACATCCAGCCGATCCATGCGCGCATCGCCGATTTTCTCGGCGCTGGGCAGGATGAGATCGTCTTCACCAGAAATGCCACGGAATCGCTGCAGGGCCTTGTCGGCGGTTATAACCGTCTGAAGCCGGGTGATGCGGTGATGTATTCCGACCTGGACTATGATTCCATCCAGACGGCGATGGACACCAAGGCCGAAGGGGAAGGGGCGTCGGTCGTCCGCATTGCCATTCCGGAACCAGTGACCTTCGATGGCTTGATCGACACCTACCGGCAGGCACTGGAAGCCAATCCGAACGTGCGCCTTCTGTTGCTGACCCATATCAGCCACCGCACCGGCCTGATGATACCGGTTCGGGAGATTGTTAAGATGGCGCGCGGTTTTAATGTGGACTGTATCGTCGATGCGGCTCATTCTTGGGGCCAGATCGATTTTCGTATGGAAGATCTTGGTGCGGACTTTATCGGTTTCAACCTTCATAAATGGATCGGTGCGCCGATCGGCGCGGGCTTGATGTACATCCGCCGCGACCGGCTGACGGACATCTCGCCGGACATCTCCGAGCGGCCCGAAGGTGTCGGCACGATCTACCATCGTATCCATACAGGCACGACGAATTTCGCGACTTTCNTGACGCTGAAAGATGCGCTTGATTTCCATGAGCTTGTCGGCCCGGCCCGCAAGGCCGCCCGCGTGGCGTATTTGCGCGACCTATGGGCCGAGGAAATGCGCGACGACGACCGGATCGAGATCCTGACACCGCCAGACCGACGTCTGCATGCCGCCATNACGTCTTTTCGCTTNAGAGANGTCACAAGCGTCGAGGACAACAAGGCTATCGTGAAGGCCTTGGTGGACAAGCATCGCATCTTCACCGTGCATCGTGATGGCGTGGCAAACGGTGCCTGCGTGCGTGTGACGCCGACTCTTTACAATACGCCGGATCAAGCCTTTCAGCTTGTGCGAGCGCTGCATTCTCTCTTGGCGGAATTCTGACATTGCGAACTGTACCTAACTGCAGCATTTGGGTCCCACCGGCACAGGAATGTCTGTTTTAGATGATGATTGTCATCTACCTGTCATCGCCATCGGCTTCTTAGGGGTAACTTCAACGCGGAATGCGAGGACCTCCCTGAGGGACGAATGCGATCGCTCTGCCTGTTCCTGCTGACNTGCTCTGCCGNGGTGCCATCGGCGGCNGCGCAGACTCATTCCCTGCATCTGCCAGACATGCCACTGGCTGGTGCCATTACATTGCTGGCAGACCAGACTGACACTGTCATTATTGCGGAAGCAGCGGATCTGGATGGCCTTAGTTCCAAGTCGCTATCAGGCGACATGTACGTCGAGGAAGCGCTGACAGCATTGTTGTCCGGCACATCCCTGAGCGTCAGCCAAGATGCAAACGGAGTTTGGATTGTTCGCCGCCAACAGCCCGAAAGCTCGACGTCAGAGCGGCCCGCCTATGGTCTCCGGGCGATCCGTCGCAGCCAGCGGCCTACACAAACCATCGACCTGCCACGCACCTATGATACGGTGATTGTGACTGGCTCTCGGTCTGGATTGGAAGCTTGGGAAAGTCTGTCGCCGGTTGACGTGTTGACCCAGACAGATTTGGCCGCGCCTGTATCCGATGATCTTGCAGATGTTCTGGCAGGCATCATGCCCAGCTTTTTTGTGCAACGCCGACCGCTTAGCGATGGTGCCGTATTCGTGCGCCCTTATAGCCTGCGGAATCTGTCAGCCGATCATACACTGATCATGGTCAACGGTAAGCGCCGACACCGCTCCGCCATGCTGAATGCTGGCGGATCCCAGTCACCCGACCTGTCGAAGATTCCCACCAATGCCATCCAGCGTGTTGAGATTCTGCGGGACGGAGCATCGGCGCAATATGGTTCGGACGCGATTGCGGGGGTGATCAACATTATCACTCGCGATGACACGCTGGTTGAAGGCTTCGCGCAATCTAGCCAGTACTACGAGGGTGATGGAATTCAGAAGCGTATCGGCCTTGGCGGCGGAGCCCGCGAACTAGAAGGCGGCTTCCGGCTCAGCCTCGACTACAGCGATGCCGCGCCGACTTCTCGTGCCCGCCAGCGTCTCGATGCTGTGCAATATCTTGAAGAACATCCAGATGCAGCTATTGCCAATCCAGTCCAGAAATGGGGCCAGCCCGAACGGGAGGATTTCCGGGCGTTGCTGGTGGCAGACCAGAATACGGACTTCGGACAGATCTATACCCTCCTCAGTGCGAGCTGGGGGCAAGGTGTGAGCGACTTCAACTGGCGCAGCCCGGCAACACCAAGCGTCTATGTTTCCAGTTCCACCTTCGGAGACTGGTCGCTGATTGATCTCTATCCGAACGGGTTCACGCCCCAATTCGGGCAGGAGGAGAATGACCGTGCTGCAATCTTTGGTCTGAAAGGCGCTTTGGCGAGCGGCTTGTCCTACGATATCAGTGCTGCATACGGAGAAAATCAGATCGACTATTTTCTCTATAACACGATCAATGCGTCCATGGGGCCGGATAGTCCGACGCAGTTCGATGCAGGCGGCTTGCGCCAACAGGAGTTCAATCTGAATGCAGATTTCCAAACCCAGCTCGATACGTCTCTATTCTTCTCCCGACCAATCAATTTGGCCTTTGGCCTTGAAAGCAGACTGGAACGCTACACCATCGCTGAAGGCGAGCCTGCCTCATATGAAATTGGCCCGGGCGCCGCAGACGGTTTGACTTCGGGATCAAACGGGTTTCCAGGCTATACCCTGGACCAGGCTAAAACATATGATCAGTCCAACTGGGCAGCTTATGTCGACGCCGAGACGCGTCCTGATGAAAATGTACAACTGGGTGTCGCTCTGCGTCTCGAAGAGTTCGATACTTTCGGAAGCACACTGAACGGTAAGCTATCGTATCGTAACGACTTGCTGGAAGGTTTCGCGCTACGCACCACAGTCTCGACCGGATTCAAGGCGCCGACACCGGCGCAACTCTTCTCGGAGCGGACATCGCAGGGGGTCGCTCCAGACACGTTGGACGTTTTCACGAATGGTCGTTTTAGCCCTATCGGACCGGTGGCGGAAATTCTCAGCGGGCGGGGAGGTGTGGATATCTCCGCACTGAAGCCCGAAACTTCGGTGAATCTCTCTGCCGGTTTGGTCTTCCGTCCTATGGACAGGATGATGGCCAGCCTGGATATCTATCAGACAGACGTCCGAGATCGGATTTTTACATCTGAATTTTATACGTTGGAACCCAATGAGCGTGCGCGTCTCGCGGCATTGGGTGTGCCGGGTGGGGAAAGCATTACGGAGGTGGGATTCTTTCAGAACAGCTTCGATACGCGAACGTCCGGCGTGGATCTGGTGATGGATTATGACGCGCAACTGGCGGCGGGTGACTTAACTCTCGGCCTATCATTCAATTACAACAACACCTATGTGCTGAACTCCAGCTTTGTTGAAAACTCTTCGCGAGTAGACCGGTTCGAGCGGCTCTATCCACGTTTCTCCACCCATGCCTCAGCAGAGTTCAGACGCGGAACTTGGTCATTCGATGCCAGACTCAAATGGATCGGTCCCTGGGTGGATTTTACCGATCAAAATGCAGATTTGATTCAGGAGTTCGGTTCGGAAGTTTTCGTCGATGTCAGTGTGTCGGCTGAGCTCAGTGACAATTTCACTGTGCGCTTCGGCGTGGAGAACTTATTCAATCAGTATCCGGATGAGGCCGTTCTGGAGGTCAGCAAGGGGCTGATTTATTCCCGCAACGCCCCCTACGATACTGATGGAGGTCAATACTATGTTCGGCTAACGTCACGCTTTTGAGGTGCTCATTGATAATCGTGTGAGTGCGCCTGTACGAAGTTGGGGCGCTCGTATCGCCTTATGGTAAGTGTACAGCCGAAATCATGCCAATTTTTCAGACTTCATACGAGAACCAGATCGGGCACACTTGCGCAGGTAGGGACTGGCGGCACGAAAGCCGTGCAGACTGCATACCGTCATCAGCTTGTTCCACCCAGGCAGGGGGGGAACTCATTCGATATGGGGGCTTCAGGGGCACAAAAGAACGATGTGTCGAGCTGCGAAATACACAAAAAATTCACAAAACAGCTTTTGTGAGGGGGCGTCTTCAAGGCGGCCGCTATCGCGTGCAATCAGAGGGCGGAGTTTTGGGGTTTTTCCATGCTTCAAATTGATCGTGTTCTGCTCTTCTTGCGAAGATCAAATTGCTCAGCTTGGCACCAGCAGAGTATTCTACAAAGACTGTGGAATTAAAATCCAAACAAAACAATGGTTTGGGTGGATGCTGGGCGCTTCTGTGTCTTGAAGGCGCGTGCATTAAGTAGAGTGCCTCACTGCAGCTATCCTGTACATGGATACTTTCTTGTAACTCGTGTGACGAGTCCGTGGCAGAGGCTTTGCATACTGTCTGCGGTGCGTTGAGTGATCTGGACATATCGGTGCGCGCTAACCATCCGGGGTGTCATTCGGGTGTTACATAAGACGTCTAGAGCCCCTTCAGATCGTCGAAACTACGATCGAATGCAATTTGCAAACCAATTATTAGGGGTTGGACAATGAGACTCAAACTAGCCGCGAGTGCCTTGGCGCTTGCTCTCGCAGCCTGTTCGCAGGGCAGCGACATTTCTTCACCAGGAACGACAACCCCAACGACGCCTCCAGGAGGCGGTAGCGATGGCGGCGGTGACGGCGGTTCAGGTTCCGCTGAATGCCCCGCAGCCTTTACTGAAGGCGAAGCTGTTGCTGGCCTGACCACATGTAATCTGTCCGGCACCTATCTCGCGAATGTTACGCTTGAGAATATTGAGGGGCTGGCCTACCGCATCGACGGTCGGATCGACATCGGCGCTGACACGGGTGCAGACGGCAATCTCGCCGGCGGCCAGGGCGTGACGATGACGATTGATCCTGGCGTCACGCTGTTCGGTGAATCCGGCTCTGACTACATCGTCGTTAATCGCGGATCTCAGCTGGTAGCGGATGGTGAACGCGCGGCACCGATCGTCATGACAAGCGCCGACGACCTTGAGCGCCAGGCCGATAGCGACGCGTCAAATGATGACGGTGGTGACAACATCTCTGAGTGGGGTGGTCTGGTCATTCTGGGCCAAGCGCCAATCAACCGCTGCCGCGATGCAGCGACCCCAGGCACTGTGGATTGTGAAAACCTTGTTGAAGGCGTGACCAATCCGGAAGCCGTTTATGGTGGCGACGACTCCAACGACAATAGCGGCATCCTCCGTTACTTGCAGGTCCGTTTCGCTGGTTTTGCTATCAACACAGCTGGTAACGAACTGAACGGCATCACCTTCGCAGGTGTCGGCAACGGCACGACCGTCGATTATGTTCAGGTTCACAACAACTCTGACGACGGCGTCGAGTTCTTCGGCGGAAACGTCAACGTTCGCCACCTCGTGCTGACCGGCAACGATGATGACTCCATCGACACTGACAACGGCTACCAAGGCTCGATTCAGTACGCTCTGGTCACTCAACGTGAAAACGGTGGTGACAACATTGTGGAAGCATCCAGCGCCGGGAACGGTGTAACGCCACTTTCAAACGCGAACATTTCCAACTTCACCTTTGTCGGTAATCGTACGAACGCTTTCCGCCTGAACACAGGTACGGTTGGCCGCTATGTCAACGGCGTCGTGAACTACGGCAAGGAATGTATGCGCTGGCAGGATAGTGCTGGTGATGGCACTGCCGGATTTACGGCTGGTTCTGATCCGGCTTTTGACTCGGTCCTGTTCGACTGTGACCTCGGCCTGACCACGAGCAACTCCGAAACGGCAACCGCTGAAGCATCTGTTGCGGCAGGTACCAACAACTCAACCGACGTCAGCGACTCCCTCGCTTCGCANTTCTTCCCTGGACCGAACGAGCAGGCTGTCACGCCATTTGANGCNACGACGCTGTCCAGCTTCTTCGAGCCTGTCACCTACATCGGTGCATTTGGTCCCGACGAATCGGTCACGGAAAACTGGGCGTCTGGTTGGTCATTCGCAGTGTTCCCTGAGCCTGAATGCCCATCCGGAACAACCGATAGCGGCTTTGACCTCCAAGGTCAGAATGTCTGCCAAGTCAGCGGTATCCTGACGGACGATGTCCGCCTGACCCGTGGCAACATCTANGAAATCGTCGGACGGGTTGATGTCGGTATCGACGTCGGNGCTGACGGTTCCGCTACGGATGGCGACCCNGCTGCCCTGACNATCGAATCTGGCGTGACCATGTTCGGTGATGANGGTGAAGACTACATCGTTGTGAACCGCGGTTCGCAGATCTTCTCCAACGGTACTCGCGAGAACCCCGTCATCATGACGTCTGAGGCTGATCTTACGAACAGCCAGGTTGATGCAGAAAATGCCATCGGTGAATGGGGCGGCGTGGTTATTCTCGGCCGCGCACCAATCAATCGCTGCCGTGACGCTGCAACGCCAGGCACGGTCGCATGTGAAAACCTCGTTGAAGGTGTGACCAATCCAGAAGCCGTTTACGGTGGTGCAACCGCTGATGATGACAGCGGCTCGATCCGCTTCACCCAGGTTCGCCACGCTGGCTTCGCAATCAACACAGCTGGTAACGAACTGAACGGCATCACCTTCGCTGGCGTTGGAACCGGAACTGAAGTTGAATACATTCAGGTCCACAACAACGCTGACGACGGCGTCGAGTTCTTCGGTGGCGGCGTCAACGTGAAGTACCTGGTGCTGACCGGCAACGACGATGACTCGATCGATACGGACAATGGCTACAATGGCTCCATTCAGTATGCCATCGTGGTTCAGCGCGAAAGCGGCGGTGACAATATCGTTGAAGCCTCCAGCGCTGGTTCTGGTGTCACGCCACTGTCGAACGCCAAAATTTCCAACTTTACATTCGTCGGTAACCGCACGAACGCCTTCCGCCTGAACACAGGTACGGTTGGTCGCTACGTCAACGGCGTTGTGAACTACGGAAAAGAGTGCATGCGTTGGCAGGATAGCGCCGGTGATGGCAACACGACGTATGATGCCGGATCGGACCCCGCTTTCGACTCGGTACTGTTTGACTGTGACCTCGGCCTAACCACGTCGAATTCGGAAACGGCAATCGCTGAAGCGTCTGTTGCAGCTGGCACAAACAACTCAACGACGACCGCGTCGACGCTGTCTTCCACGTTTGTAAATGGAGCCGCCGAGTCTGGTGTCACTGCATTCGATGTCACGACGATTTCGTCCGATCTCGACCCGGTTGATTACATCGGCGCCGTCAAGGACAGCTCTGACACATGGTGGCAGGGATGGTCCTGCGGACTGGAAGCTAGCGACGCTTGCTAGCCAGAGGCATTTGCGGGGTGCGGGCAACGAGCGTTGCCCGCACCTTGCACCTACACAGGTTTGTATTTCCCGAGAGTTCGAGGGGCATTTCTATCACGAACGACTGGGTAAAGATTCACAAGGACAGTCTCATGAGACACCAATTGCTAAAAGGGACTTTGCTGTTCGGGACAGCGCTAGCCCTGGCAAACCACATTCCCGCCGTTGCGCAAGAAGCTCCATCTGAGCAGGAAGAAACCGCCGAAGAAGCACGTGAACTGGAAACGGTTGTTGTTCGAGGCGAGTACATCCCCGCACCCCAACGTGAAACGTCGCAGGTCGCATCGTTTCTCGCGCCGGAAGACTTGGCTCGCCAAGGCGACTCCAACGCTGCGCTCGCACTGACCCGCTTGTCGGGTCTTAGTATTGTTTCGGACAAATTTGCCTATGTTCGCGGTCTGGGTGACCGCTACTCAGCGGCACTTTTGAACGGTTCGCCGCTTCCCAGTCCAGAACCACTTCGCCGGACAGTTCCACTGGACCTGTTTCCGTCTAACGCTCTTGACGGTGCAACCGTCCAAAAAACCTTCTCGGTAAACTATCCGGGCGAATTCGGTGGCGGCATCATCGACCTGCAAACGCTTCGCCAGCCAAACGAGAACTTTTTTCACGTAAAGCTTGGTGCCAGTGCAAACACGGCGACCACGTTCGACAAGGGTATCTTCGTTCGCGGTTCTGATACGGACTGGAGCGGTTATGATGATGGTCTGCGCAATTTCCCGCAACCATTGGGGCTCGTACTGAGCCTGGACCAAAGCTTGAACAGCCTTGATGACGACGCCATCGAAGCTGTGGGTGAGAGCCTCGTAAACACGCCTCTGAATGTCATTCAGGAAAAGGATCTGGAACCAAACTATAACGGTTCTGTTGAGTTTGGCCGGATTGTTGAAGGCAAGGAGTTTGACCTCGGCATCATTGGTGTTGCCGGATTTGACTCCGGTTGGGCCACCAAGCAAGCGACTCGCCAATTTGTTCAGGGCGGTGTGCTCGGAAACGACTATCAGACGCTGGAAACGAACTACAACGCGACCGTTAACGCGCTAAGTTCTGCGACCATCAACTGGTATTCCGGTCATGAAGTCCAGGCGACTGTATTCTACGTGCATGACACGTCGAAAGAAGCCCAGATTGATACCGGTACGGACTTCAACGCGCAGGGTAGCTCTGGCGAAATCTTCGACGAATCCTCAGGCTGGTTTGAGCGGGGCCTTCTGTTTGGTCAGCTTCGCGGCGAGCACACGTTTGATGATCTCGTCCTGTCCTGGCGCGGTTCGGTCGCTCAATCGACGCGTGACGCGCCGTATGAGCGTTCGCTTCGTCGCTACATCAACGATGACGGTGTTCCGGCCTATCAGGTCGCGAACAGCTACGACATTCGCTTCTCCGACCTTACCGATGATATCAAAGGAATCGGCGGCGATGCGGAATACACAATTGAGCTGAGCGATTCCCGTGAGGCGGTCCTGTCGGGCGGTTTTGACGTTTCCTCGACCGAGCGTGAATACAATTTCTACGCTTTCCGTTTTGCCGGCGGCAACTCGATCTCTGAAGATATTCAGATCCAACGCCCCGACTTCCTGTTCAGCCCTGACAATATCGACCCACAGCGTTTCGTGCTGCAGGAAATCACCACGCCAAACGACTCCTATGAGGGTCAGTTGGATGTTTATGCCGCCTATGTCGAGGGCGACATTGAGTGGACGGACTTCATCCAGACCACGCTGGGCCTTCGCTATGAAGAAGCCCAGCAGACAGTCAACACCTTCGACCGTTTCGGCAATGAAGGCGCCGGTGCAGTCGATCTCGAAAATGACTATCTGCTGCCATCCTTGACGTTCACGTGGAACTTCGCTGAAGATCTGCAACTGCGTCTTGGATATTCCCAGACAATTGCTCGCCCACAATTCCGGGAACTCGCTCTTTCGAATTATTTCGATCCAGAAAGTGAGCGCTCCTATCGGGGTAATAACGGGCTGGTCGATACAGAGCTGACAAACTACGATGCGCGCCTCGAGTACTATCTTGGCCCGAACGAGTTCATCACGATTGCAGGTTTCTACAAGGAACTGGAAAATCCTATCGAGGAAATCCAGTACTCCACTTCAACCTTCGTGTTCGAAACAACGTTCATCAACTCACCGAAAGCCGAACTGTTCGGCGGTGAATTCGAGTATCGTACTCTGTTCGAATTCCCGTTCGATAATTCGTTCTTCAACGATCGCGACGGCCGGTTCTCCATCAACTACACCTACACGTCTTCAGAAGTGCAGGCTGATGAGAATGATCAGGTTTTCGATCCGATTTCCCGGTCTCTCCGTGACGCCAGCTTCTTCGGTCTGGATGGATCTGACTTGCAAGGAACGCCTGAGAACATTCTGAACGCTCAGTTTGGTTGGGAATCTGACGTCGAACAGCTCACTCTACTCGTGGGTTGGGTTGATGATCGTATTCTCCAGCGCGGCATTGATCTGCCAGGCGCGGCTCTGCCGGATATCATCGAAGATCCAGGTATTCAGTTGGACCTCGTCTACAACCGTGATTTCGAAGTGGTTGGACGCGAATTCACGCTGGGGCTGAGCGGGCGCAACCTGCTTGATGAAGCTCATGAAGAGTATCAGATCAGCGAAGGTGAACTTGGACGTACTGAGTTCAATACGTATGATCGTGGTCAGACCTTCTCGGTCAGTCTGACGGCTAAGTTCTAGATCCAGTCAGATCGGTTTAAAAGACAGCGCCCCTTGCCTGGTATTCAGGCGAGGGGCGCTTTGATTGAGGTGGGGCAAAAGCGTTTTTCGGCCTTCATGATCCTTCAGCGAAACGCAGAGCCGCTGCGGACGCCGAACAGTTTGAAGATCAGTGCCGCGGGGCAGAATCCCGTGAAAGCAGCCTGAACCATGTTTAGGCCAGCAAACGCGGTAAGAAGCAGCCAGTAGGGCGAAACCCAGTATCCGAGGGCAAGGCTCACGAGAACGATCAAGCCTGCGAATGCCAGAACGGCGCGGTCAAGGTTCATTGCAATACTCCGTGTTAAGTCAGATTTCCGTTAGAGACGCTGCGATGTTTGAGTTGTCGATCCATTTGGTCATCATTTGCGATGTCATGACTCCTGCGCGCTGATCCACGATGGAGCCGGATTGAAACATGAGCAGGGCGGGAATTCCGCGAACGTTCAATGCCGCGCCAGCATTCGGAAACGCTTCAGTGTTCAGTTTCAGAAAACGCAAAGCTCCGCCATAGTGCTTTGCTGTTTCCATGTAGGCTGGTGCCATCATTCGACAGGGGCCGCACCAAGGCGCCCAAACATCTAGTAGGAATGAGCCCTCATCTTTCGCCAACAAGCGATTCAATACGGTTTCGCTGATATCAATTGGCGTGTCGGCTGAGAGCTTTGACTGACATGCCCCACACTGGCCGCTTGCCAATTGCTTGTCAGTGGGCACTCGGTTTATCCTGCCGCATTTTGTGCAAACAATGTGTTTGGTCGCCATTATCAAGAGTGACCTTTCAGTTTGTGAGTCTTCAAAAGTCCGAGGGCGGCATTTTCGTAGAAGGTCTCTGATTTTCCGGTTCTCAGTTTGTGCAGGAAGTATTTTTCGAAACCGGCTTTCGCCATGTGAACCCAACGACCTGAGGCCGACCAGTTGACATTTCTCGGTGGGATCTGTGGCTGTGCGACAAAGGCAACGCCGCCATCCCCGAAGTCCGCCAGGCAAATTGCATTCCATGTTGCCTTGTGAGTTGGAACCTCGCCATCAATCAGCTGCTTGATGTTCCGCGCGGTCGCCTCAACCATTGACTCGATCATGAAGCCTGTCTTTGGGACGCCGACGGGTACGGGTGTTTGTCCCATGGGCGGTATTGCGATGCAGACGCCAATACCGAAGATATCTGGCCAGGTCGGATTTCGCTGAAACTCATCCGTGAGGATGAAGCCTTTTGGATTGACCAAATTATCGACGCCGCGAACGGCCTCCACGCCCTGAAATGGTGGCATGAGCATTGAAAACTTGGACGGAAGGTCGTGTTTCTTCACAACGTTCCCATTCAAATCAAGTTCTTCTACCTCGATTGAAGTCGCTTTGGCTGCTGAAACGCGTGCGTTGACAATCCATTTTATATGCCGTTCGCGCATTTCGCTTTCCAGCAAGCCCTTTGTGTCGCCCACACCGTCGAGGCCGAGGTGACCGATATAGGGTTCAGGCGTGATAAAGGTCATTGGAACCTAATCTCGGATCTTCCGTTTACGCAGTTCCGTCTCGATGATCATAGCAGTCTCGTACGCAGGTCCAAAGCAGGATGCCCCCTGCGCTGCACCGATCACAATTGGTCCGGGGTCCCTGCAAAAGGCTTCAAAGGCCGCGAATCCTTGTTCCGCATGATCAATATGGCACACGGATTGTGTGTGGCCGCGTGGACCAAGGCCTTCAATTTCATCGAATGCAAGCTCGGGTCCTGTGGCAATTACGAGATAGTCATAGGAGATGCGGTCGCCATTCGGCATTCGAACGCATTTTTCTGCGGGGACNACTCTCTTCCGCTTTGCCGACAATCAGTTCAACGCCTCGCTTNTTCAGGGGTTTGGCAAGGTCGATGGTTATATCCGAGCGTTGGCGCCATCCCACGATCACCCAAGGGTTTGAAGGCTGAAACTGGTAGTANTCGGTCTCGCTGATGATCGCGACATCGTGTTGATCGCCGAGCGTTTTCTTGATTTCGAAGGCTGCGATAAGCCCACCCAATCCGGCGCCGAGAATTACGACTTTTGCCATGACCAATCCTCCATGCAGGAGAGATATTGTATATTAGCACTTTCGCAAATACGCAATGCTACTTATATGGGAGCGAGTATTGATGACCTAGATCAAATGCGTGGTGCGCAATCACCAGCAAGCAGGGAGCTTTGATGAACATGGCAGACAAGTATGACGTGAAACCCGAACAAGTTCTGGCTGACCTGAAGGCCGGAAACATATTGCTTGTCGATGTACGTGAGCCGGCGGAGTTCGCGAACGAGCGGATCCATGGTGCTTTACTGCACCCATTGTCGACTTTCGAGCCAAAGGCGCTTCCGACTGACGGACACCGCCAGATCNTTTTTCAGTGCGGTTCCGGCAAAAGATCCCGCATGGCCTTGGAAAAGTTCATGAAGGAGATTGGGGTTGAGGCCGCTCATATGGCTGGGGGAATTGCTGCCTGGAGATCANCTGGACAGCCGTGCATTCGGATTGATCCAGCCACCGGGACTGTCGTGGACAAGGGGGATTANTGAGATGATCCGATTTGCTTTGGCCAGCTTGGCGGTCTGTCTGGCAAGTAGTCCGATTGCTGCTACCCAAACCATGACGGTGGAGGAGAGCATCGTCACGGACTACCGACCCGTCGTTGGCCGCATTGAGGCCAGCGATACGGCAATGGCCCGCTCTCGGCTGCAAGGCATCGTGACCCAGCTTGGTATAGATGAGGGTGATACAGTGAAGGCTGGTGACGTTGTTGCGTTCATTGCTGACGACACGATCGCACCNCAGATCAACGCCATTCAGTCCCGAATTGATGGCCTGACAGAGCAAGTGACCCANCAAGANGCGGATCTCGCGCGCGCTGAGAAACTACTGGCGGACGGTTTTTATCCCAAGGCTCGATATGATCAGGAAGCGGCGGCGCTCAATGTGATGAAGTCGAACAGAGCCTCGGCCATAGAGGAGCGCCGCAGTCTCGTTGCCCGACAGGGAGAAGGCTATGTGCGGGCGCCTGCGGACTCGCGGGTGACTGATGTCTCGGTGGTAGAGGGCAGTGTCGTGTCCCCAGGACAAGTCATCGCCACTCTAGCGACNCTGGACGGCCTGGTACGCTTGTCTCTGCCTGAGCGACATTTGAGCTATCTATCTGAGGGCGGCGAAATATCCATTCGGCTTCCCGCNCGAGATGATGCCATTAGGACGGCCAGGATTGAAAAGGTTTACCCAGCACTCAAGGATGGCGCTGTGGTGGCTGATGCTGTTGTCGAGGGCGGGCTCAATGCCTTGGTTGGGGAGCGAGCCGACGTGCTTGCGCCAGTTGGTGACCGGCGGGCGATCATNCTNCCCCAGGAGTATGTNACGACGCGGTATGGCGTAGATTTTGTGCGGGTGAAGATTGGGGACAGATATGTTGATGCCCCTGTCGTTTTNGCCGAGCCGCTGGTTGCCAANGGAGTNTATGAAGTTCTGTCGGGGCTGCGANCGGGAGANGTAATTGCCTTGCCGGGAACGAAAAGCTCATGAAGGCGGATGTTTCGGGTTCTATCACACGGGCAACCATCCGTTCGCCGCTGACGCCATTGATCCTGCTGGCTGCTCTNGCGGTCGGTTTGGTTGCACTGCTGACGATTCCTCGCGAGGAGGAGCCGCAAATCTCCGTTCCGATGGTGGACATTCTGGTACAGTCCCCGGGCCTGCGCGCAGCCGACACGGTTGAACAGGTTACGGAGCCGCTGGAGGAAATCGTCAAGGCGATCCCTGATGTTGAACATGTATACAGTCAGAGCCGGGACGATGGAGCGATTGTAACCGCTCGCTTCATGGTTGGGACTGATGCCGATGACGCGATCCTGCGAATCCATGAAAAGATCCGNGCAAATATTGATCGTATTCCGCCAGAAGTGCCCATGCCACAAGTTGTCGGCCGCGGCATTGATGATGTTCCGATCGTTACNCTTACCCTGTCGCCTGAGCCTTGGACGGGCCATGTCTGGAACGACACGAGCTTGCGGATGCTGGCGGACGAGGTTCTGAAAGAACTCGTGAAGGTCGAAGATGTCGGCCTGACAGACGTGATTGGTGGNCGTAGCCTCGAGCTGCGTGTCGAGCCCGATATTGAGGCCCTGTCGTCATATNGTGTTCCACTACAGGCGTTGGTTGATACCGTTTCGCAGGCCGTTCAGGCGCGCCCCATTGGAGCTGCGCGNGGGGCAGGGGAATCCATCATCGTTCAGGCGGGGGATCGCATATCCGCCATAGGGGATCTGGAACGTCTTGAAATCCGGGCTCCCGANGGTCGCACAATATACNTGTCGGATATCGCGCGCGTCGAAGTCGCCGGTATTGAGACTGAGGCACGCGCGTGGACGCTTGAGCGAAATTCGTCGCGNGCAGAGTTCGAAGCCTTACCCGCTGTGACGCTCTCACTTGCCAAGCGGCCGGGGGCGAATGCGGTTGTGGTTGCAGACCAAATTCTCGAGCGACTTGAGCTGCTCGAACGGGAAATGATACCGGAAGGCGTCCATATCGCCGTGACGCGAAACTATGGCGAGACGGCGAACCACAAGGCCAATGAATTGCTCTTCCATCTGGCGCTTGCGACAGTGTCCATTGTGGTCCTGATCGCATTCGCAATTGGATGGAGAGAAGCGATTGTTACGCTGATCGTTATTCCGACAACCATCCTGCTAACGCTCTTTGCCTCACTTATGATGGGCTATACGATTAACCGGGTCAGTTTGTTTGCGCTCATCTTTTCCATCGGTATTCTGGTGGATGATGCGATCGTCATTATCGAGAACATAGCGCGACACTGGTCCATGCGGGATGGGCGACCACGCGTGCAGGCTGCGATTGATGCCGTGGCTGAAGTCGGGAATCCGACAATCGTCGCGACATTGACCGTCATAGCTGCTTTGCTGCCGATGATGTTCGTTTCAGGACTTATGGGTCCGTACATGGCGCCGATCCCGGCAAATGCTTCTGCAGCAATGCTGTTTTCATTTTTTGTCGCTGTAGGGATCGCCCCATGGCTTTTGATGAAGATCGCGGGCAGGGCACCTGTTCATGAGCATTCTGATGAGAAAGAAAGCCGTTTGGGGCGGTTCTATCGCACTGTTGCTGGTCCGATTGTGGAAAGCCGCCGCAATGCCTGGATATTTCTTGGCATAGTCGGTGTGGCGACACTTGCATCCTTGGTGCTGTTTATGACCAAAGCCGTGACGGTGAAGCTACTGCCGTTCGACAACAAATCTGAAATACAGATCGTTCTCGACATGCCAGAGGGGACGGCTCTGGAAGACACTGAACGCACGTTGTTTGCGTTGGCGGCAACGATGTACGATGTCGATGAGGTCGAGTCCATTCAGGCTTATGCTGGTACGGCGGCGCCGTTCAACTTCAATGGACTGGTGCGGCACTATTTCCTTCGGTCTTCTCCGGAGCTTGGTGATCTTCAGGTCAATCTGCTTGAAAAGAGCCATCGCAACAGGTCCAGTCACGAGATTGCGCTCGATCTGAGAATTCAGTTGAGAGAGATTCCGCTGCCTGATGGCGCCAGTGTCAAAGTCGTGGAAGTGCCTCCTGGGCCTCCTGTCCTGTCGACATTGCTGGCTGAAATCTATGGGCCGGATGCGGAGACGCGGCGCAGGACCGCAGAAATTGTAGAACAATTGTTTCGGGAAACCGAGTATATTGTGGACGTCGACAACTCTTTCGGTGGTCCGCAACCTCGACTGCTTCTTTCCGTCGATGAGACAACCGCGTCTGACCGAGGTGTTGCCGAGCAGGATGTGCTGGATGCGCTGGCGCTGATTTATTCTGGAAAGATCGTTGGTGTGGCCCCGCGCGGTGGTGGGCGGGACCCCTTGTCTGTTGCGGTTCGGCTGCCGAAGTCCTCACAGGTCTGGTCAGAACGCACGGCCAGTCTGCCAGTGCCGGTCCAGCCGGGTGCCCAGGCTGTTGAGCTGGGTACGTTGGTCGATGCGCGCATGGAATCCGGCTCAGCCACGATCTTCCGTCGGGATGGCTATTTCGCCGACATGGTCATGGGAGAATTGGCCGGCCGATTTGAGGCGCCTATTTACGGAATGATGGAAATCCAGGACCGTGTCGACGCTTATGATTGGGCTGCGGCGGGGCTGGAGGCACCTGAAATACGCCTTTATGGTCAGCCGGCGGATGAATCAAAGCCATCATTGTTGTGGGATGGGGAGTGGGAGATCACCTATGTCACATTCCGGGATATGGGCTTGGCGTTCGGCGTAGCTCTCGTGGCCATCTACATACTCGTGGTCGCGCAGTTTGGTACATTCAGAACTCCCTTGGTGATCCTGACGCCAGTGCCACTCACGCTGATCGGTATCATGCTGGGGCACTGGATATTCGGGGCGGCATTCACGGCGACATCGATGATTGGCTTCATTGCACTCGCGGGCATCATCGTGAGAAATTCGATTCTCTTGGTGGATTTTGTTCGCCACGGTCAGTTCGCGGACCGGCCCTTGCGGGAAGTCTTGCTGGATGCGGGGGCCATTCGGTTCAAGCCGATCCTGCTGACAGCTTTGGCCGCAATGATTGGCGCAGCTGTGATTCTGACGGACCCGATTTTCCAGGGCTTGGCAATCTCGCTCCTGTTCGGGCTGGCGTCATCCACCGCGTTGACCGTTCTGGTAATCCCCGCAATTTATGTCGCACTGAAGGGGCCAGATTGGGTGGCGGACGCCGCACCGGAATCCGAGGGCACTGGCACACAAGCGCCTTCTTGAGATTGGTCAGGACTGTAGACTGGTCCTGAACGGATCAATTCGCCTGCGGCAAAATGTTAGTGGATTTGCCCGGTCGCAGTCGCGAGGCAATTGAGTACGTCTTGCGGTTTTGAGGATTTCTCGACGACGTCTGTAAAGCCCGCTTTGAGCGCACGCGCTTTCAGGTGGGGAGAGTAATAGCCTGTGATAAGAACAGCGGGCGTTGTGGTGCCAGCCACGCGCATTTTTTCCAGCAAGTCAATTCCGTCAAATCGCGGCAGCTTNTAGTCGATCAACAGGCAATCCACTTGCAGGCTCGGTTGGTTCATCAGGATCTCCATACCATTCCNGTAGGAGTCGACCGCGAAGCCACGTGACCTNAGNAGCATCATCAAGGAGTAGCGNACTTCCTCATCGTCTTCGACGAGAGCAATTCTGAGCAATTCGGGCTGGTGCGCGGATTGGTTCATGGATGGCTGATCTCAACGTTCATAGAATCCCATATCTACGAACGGAGAGATCGCGCGTCTCTAAGTACACCTACCTAACGAGGCAGCTCGCGACCGCGGTCTGCCGTGAAAGCTATGCGAAGCGCAGCGGACAGGCTGTCGGCTTCCAGTTTCTCCATCAGATTGGCACGGTGGATCTCGACGGTGCGGGGAGAAATCGACAGGGTTTCCGCTATGGCCTTGTTGGTCATTCCGTCCACCAGGCAATCAAGCACTTCAGATTCCCGTCCAGTCAACCGGGTGAGCTTCGCGACGGCTTCGCTGCGTTGGTCTGCTTCGGCAGCATGGTCGGCAATACGATTGAAGCCATTTTCGATGGCTTCCAGCAATGCCTTCTTTTCNTACGGTTTTTCGAGGAATTCGATCGCGCCATTCTTCATTGCCTGCACCGCGACGGACACGTCTCCATGTCCTGTGAGCACGATGATCGGCATCTTGTTCCCACGTTCTGACAGAGCCTGCTGCACTGCCAGGCCATCCATTCCAGGCATCCGAACGTCCAGAAGGATGCAAGCCGAATCGTTTGGGGCGTATGCGTCGAGGAAGGTCATTCCATCCGGGAACGTNTTCACCGTGTAGCCGGCGTGGCGCAGCATGAAGCTTGCCGAGTGCCGAATGGCTTCGTCGTCATCCACGAGGAAAATGGTTTTGGTCATTTCGAGCTCACATTGCCANGTCCGAGGCGATTCTTAGCGTAAAGGTGAAGCAGGCTCCAGTACCCGGTTCTGATGCAACTTGAATGCTGCTGCCATGTGCCTCGACTATNGTTTGGCAGATCGATAGTCCCAGTCCCATGCCTGTGGCTTTTGTGGTCTGGAACGCTTCAAACGGCGAGTGGAGCAAGTCTTCGGAAAGGCCGGGCCCATTGTCGCGNACTTCCACNATAATCTCNTCGNCGNCCTGCCGTCCATGGATCCAGACTTGCGGGTTTTCCGTTTCGGCCAGCGCTTCGATTGCGTTGCGAACCAGATTCGCGAACACCTGACGCAATTGCAGCCGATCTGCCATCACCTTCACATCGGGATCGTCAAGTCGCACCACGACCCGGGCAAGGGGGCCGTCGATCCCCACTTTGGCGATGGTGACAGCGTCGTCGATAATTTCCTTGAGCGGGAAGGGGCGCAAGTCCAGTTCACCGCGAGAAACGTAATCCCTCAGGCGGCGTACAATCTGTCCGGCCCGGATGGATTGTTCGGCAGCGGCGGCCATCGCTTCCTGTACCATTGCAAGGTCATCCGAGCTTGGATCGTCCAGCATGTCGCGGGCGGCTTCCAGATAATTCGCCACGGCGGTCAGCGGCTGGTTCAGCTCATGCGCCATCGCGGACGCCATTGTGCCGACCGCACTCAACCGAGAGAAATTGCTTAGCTCCGCCTGCAACTCGCCAATACGGTGCACATTGGCCTGTTTCTCTGTAATGTCGCGGATGAAGCCGGTGAACAGTTTGCGCTCGCCAATGTTTGCCTCTCCGATCTTGAGTTCCACCGGAATAGAGTCGCCATTGGCAAGGCGCGCTTCCACGATACGGCCGATGCCGATGATCTGGCGCTCGCCGGTCGTCAGATAGTTGCGGATGTACTGGTCATGATGGGATTGATCGGTATCGGTCATGAGGCATTTGATNTTCTCGCCCACGACATCTTCGGATTTGTAACCGAACAGGGTTTCTGCCGCACGGCTGAANGCCATGATGATTCCGCGATCATCGATCACGATCATCGCGTCCGGTACAGANTGCAANATCGACGACAGGATTGANTGAAGCGAACNCGAGTCNTGNAACTCGGAATTCTCAATACGCCAGAGGTCAGACAAGGGATNGGTCATATCCCGTCGACTGTAAGAGTAGTCGGTCAATTAGGAAAGCGCAGACACTCGGCGCTGGCGTGTTTGCTTCAGGCCATTGGCAGCCAGAACAGTCAGGCCAACTGCTCCGAGCGCCGCCGTATAGCATCCCCAGCAGTGAAGTAGCGGCGTTCCTGCGCTCGCGACAGGAAGGGCGACCGANTGGCCTAAGCAGGTTGGAATCAAAAGGGTGGATTGCGTCGAGGCCTGAACGGCCATCTTTACGAGGCCGACAGTCAGCAGCGCGGCTGAGGCGAGATAGGCGAATGTCGTTTTCACATCGAAGTCCCTTCAATTGATGCCGTTTCATAGAAAATNCGGACCAACTGTCCCATACGGGAAAGCCCCTATACGCGGGCCGAGGCGATCACCGTAATCAGGCGTCATACGAGTGAACCGCAACGCTCTGCGGAAGGGGCTTAGTTAGTATGATGACACCAAATTCCATTGCTTCAAACAGTAGCCGGGGCAGCATTGCGACTGTCTCGGTTGCCGTAGCGATATTCGGGGTGCTTGCCCTGATCATCGCAGGTCGCACGATTGATCACGCCATGNGCATTCAGGCGATGACATTCATCGCGCTTGTCACGGCATTTCTCGTCGGGACGGGGATGTGGGCTGGCAATCTGCTGGACCGCAATCCGTTTGATGAGACCAAATACGAAGACACGCTGGTCAAGTATGGCGTGTTTGCCTCCATGTTCTGGGGCATCGCNGGGCTTCTGGTCGGTGTGGTCATCGCATTGCAGCTGACCTTTCCGAACATCTTNTANTTTCCTGAATGGGGCTGGACGAACTTTGGTCGCTTNAGACCGCTGCACACNAGNGCNGTGATCTTTGCATTTGGCGGCAACGTGTTGCTGGCGACAAGNTTNTACGTGGTTCAGCGCACCTGCCGCACGCGGATTGCTGGCGGAATGTGGCCCTGGTTTGTTTTCTGGGGCTATCAGTTCTTCATCGTTCTGGCAGCAACGGGCTATCTGCTCGGCGTTACGCAGTCGAAAGAATACGCTGAGCCGGAATGGTATGTGGACCTCTGGCTGACGATTGTCTGGGTGGCCTACCTGCTCGTCTTCCTTGGCACACTGTGGAAGCGGAAAGAGCCGCACATCTATGTGGCAAACTGGTTCTACCTGTCCTTNATCGTGACCATCGCGATGCTGCACATCGTCAACAATCTGTCTGTGCCGGTCAGCTGGACGGGCACCAAGTCCGTTCAGGTTTTTGCCGGTGTGCAAGATGCGATGACGCAGTGGTGGTACGGCCACAACGCGGTTGGCTTCTTCCTGACGACCGGCTTCCTGGCGATCATGTACTACTTCATTCCGAAGCGNGTGAATCGGCCGGTTTATTCCTACCGCCTGTCGATCGTGCACTTCTGGAGCCTGATCTTCATCTACATCTGGGCGGGTCCGCACCATTTGCACTATACGGCTCTGCCGCAATGGGCGCAGACGCTTGGCATGACGTTCTCGATCATGCTCTGGATGCCTAGCTGGGGCGGTATGATCAANGGNGTCATGACGCTGTCAGGNGCNTGGGACAAGCTGCGCACGGATCCAGTTGTACGCATGATGGTGGTCTCGCTGGCCTTCTATGGNATGGCGACCTTTGAAGGACCGTTGATGTCCGTTCGTGCGGTGAACTCGCTNAGCCACTATACGGAGTGGGGCATTGGCCACGTGCATTCAGGTGCGCTGGGCTGGGTCGGCTATATCAGCTTCGGCGCGCTCTACTGCCTTGTGCCCTGGCTTTACAAGAAGAAAGCTCTGTACTCGAAGTCNCTTGTTGAGTGGCACTTCTGGATCTCCACGATCGGCATCCTGTTCTACATGATTTCCATGTGGTTCGCNGGGATCATGGAAGGTCTGATGTGGCGCGCCTACAATGAATACGGCTTCCTCGAATACAGCTTCGTTGAAACCGTCGAGGCAAAGCATATCAGCTACATGATCCGTGCTTTGGGTGGTCTGCTGTACTTCAGCGGTGCCCTGATCATGGCCTACAACCTCGTGCGCTCCGCAATGGGCCACGGCGCTGCAGAGCCGATTGATGCCAAGCCTGACCCTTACGCAACCCCCGAGCCGCGCGCGACGCTGGTTCCTGCTGAATAGGAGCGTNTCCATGAGCATTATGAACAAACATGGATTGCTGGAGCGGCATTCGCTGCTCCTCACCATNGGCATCCTCGTCGTCGTATCCATCGGCGGCCTGATCCAGATGGCCCCTCTCGCCTATATGGACAACACGATCGAGAAGGTTGACGGGATGCGCCCCTATACACCCCTCGAACTNATGGGCCGGGACATCTACATCCGCGAAGGCTGNTATGTCTGCCANAGCCAGATGGTCCGTCCCCTGCGGGATGAGGTTGAGCGCTACGGGCACTACTCTCTCGCCGCGGAAAGCATGTACGACCACCCCTTCCAGTGGGGATCGAAGCGGACGGGGCCGGANCTCGCCCGAGTGGGTGGCAAGTATTCTGCTGAATGGCAGGTCGACCACCTGAAGGATCCGCGCGCTCTGGTGCCGGAGAGTGTCATGCCGCCTTATGCGTTCCTGGCCGATAAGAAGCTCAACTATGATCGGATCGAGGAGCGTTTGCGGACCGAGCGGATGCTTGGCGTACCCTACACGGATGAGATGATTGAGAACGCCGCGGGCCATATCTATGCNCANGCNGATCCNGACGAGAAAGGCTACGACTATCTCGACAGCCTGATCGAAGAGTATGACGGCATCGCAGGNCGCGACGGCTCGGTTGAGTATCGCGATTATGATGGAGACCGCACGCGCGTCACCGAGATGGATGCCATCGTTGCCTACCTCCAGATGACCGGCACGCTGGTCGACTTCTCAACCTATGAGGCCAACGACCTCAGNAACCGTCGCTAGGAGGATCACGGAATGTATGAAGCACTTTCAAGTTTCGCTCAGACCGGCGGCCTGGTCTATTTCGTTCTGATGTTCCTGGCGGCTCTGGCCTACGCGCTTTGGCCCAACAATCAGGAAACTTTCGACCGCGCTGCAAACTCTCCGCTTGAAGACAAGGGGCCATCAAATGACTGATGAAACCAAAGACATTGATAAACACTCAGGTGTCGAGACGACCGGCCATTCCTGGGATGGTATCAAGGAACTGAACAATCCGTTGCCGCGCTGGTGGCTGTATGTCTGGTACATGACGATTGCNTGGGCCGTCGTTTACATGATCCTGATGCCCGCCATTCCGGCTCTGCCAGGCATGGGAACAAATACGAAAGGTGTCAGGGGTCATTCTGACCGTGTGGAAGTCGCCAAGGCCGTTGCGGACCTTCAGTCGGCTCGTGATGCGCAGTCGGTTGTGCTGCTGGATGCCAATCTGGAGACGATCGAGACAGACCGTACCTTGCAGCAATTCGCGCTCGCCATGGGCGAGAGTGCCTTCGGAGACAACTGCGCCACATGTCACGGTGCGGGTGGACGGGGTGCCATTGGCTATCCGGCTCTCGCAGATGATGTCTGGTTGTGGGATGGTTCTCTCGACGGCATTGAGTACACGATCCGCCACGGCATCCGTCACGATGCGGATGACGCAACACGCTTCTCTGCGATGCCGGCATTTGGTCGTGACGGCCTTCTGACAGGGTCTCAAGTTGATGATCTCGCGCAATATGTGCTCAGTCTGACAGACCGGAGCGATGATGCNGANGCNGTCTCCCGTGCCGCGCCGATTTTCCAACAGCAATGTGCGACGTGTCATGGCGTGGACGGAACGGGTGATCGCGCCCAGGGGGCACCGAACCTCACCGACGCGGAATGGCTCTACGGCGGTCGTGAAGAGAACATCCGGGCGACGATTTACAATGCCCGTAATTCTCACATGCCTGCCTGGGATGACCGCCTCGACGACGCAACGATCAAGGCGATCGCTGTCTACGTTCACTCGCTCAGNGGAGGCGAATAGACCCCGACATGGCCAGTTCGACCCTCATCGATAAAACGGCCACGCTCCCCGCCCAGCAGGGTGGGGAGCCGCCGCGGCATGAAGACCTTTATGCCAAGCGCAAGCAGATCTATCCCAAACTTGCGCATGGCAAGTTCAGGATGGTCAAATGGCTCGTGATGGCGGCCACTTTGGGGGTCTATTATGGATTGCCGTGGGTTCGCTGGAATCGCGGTGAGGGCGTACCGGACCAGGCGGTGCTGGCGGATTTCGCCAGTGAGAAATTCTACTTCTTTTTCATTGAGCTCTGGCCGCAGGATATTCACTTCATGGCCGGCGGGCTCATCCTCGCTGCGCTGCTCTTGTTTCTGGTTACGTCTTTGTTGGGGCGGGTCTGGTGTGGATACACTTGTCCGCAAACGGTCTGGACGGATCTCTATATTTGGGTCGAGCGCGCTTTCGAAGGCGACCGCGCCGCGCGCATGCGTCTGGACAAGGCGCCCTGGTCCGTCAACAAGCTTTCAAGAAAGCTCGGCAAACATGCAGTCTGGCTGATCATAGCGTTCTGGACAGGCGGCGCGTTCATTCTCTACTGGCATGATGCGCCTACGGTTGCAGCAGGCTGGTTCAAGGGCGAAGCGCCGCTGACTGCGTATTGGTTTGCCGGCATTTTGACGCTTACGACCTACTTCCTGGCAGGGACCATGCGCGAGCAGGTGTGCACCTACATGTGCCCCTGGCCGCGCATTCAGGGGGCTCTGACCGACGAACAGGCTCTGAATGTCACCTATCGGTACGACCGAGGGGAACCGCGTGGTCCGAAGAGAAAGTCCGAGAGCTGGGATGAACGCGGCGACTGCATTGACTGCGATCAATGCGTTCAGGTTTGCCCGATGGGGATCGACATTCGCGATGGGGAGCAGTTGGAGTGTATTCATTGCGCCTTGTGCATTGATGCATGCGACGAGATGATGGTGAAGATCGGTCGCCCCAAAGGTCTGATAGCTTACGACACACAGATTGCTGTCGCGGCGCGCAACGAGGGTTGCACACCGCCGAANCACAAGATCATTCGCGCGCGNACTNTGCTATACGCTGTTGTCATGTCTGTGATCGGAGTTTTGATGGTTTGGGGGCTCGCCACGAAATCAACTCTTGAGGCCAACGTGCTGAAGGATCGCTCACCGCCATATGTCATGCTGTCCGACGGGCGCATCCAGAATGGCTANACGTTAAAGCTCGTGAACAAGGCCAGCGAGCCGCGGACCATGTTGCTGGACGTTGCGGGCCTGGAGGGCCTCTCCTTCAAGGTTATCGGCATGGATCATGAGGGCAGCGAAACGCTCGAACTCCCCGTCGAAGGCTTCGGTGTTGATCGCTATAGAATTCTTGTCGCTGCAGAGGCCGGCGCACCACGTCGGCAAATTACCTTCACCGTCANGGATGCGGAAACAGGNGAGGCTGATGTGAATATCTCGTCTTTCAGAGGAGCTGANCAATGACTGGACAGATCATGAGTGCTGAACAGGTGCCCTCAAAGGGAAAGCTGACGGGATGGCATGTTCTCCTCATCATGCTTGGTTTCTTCGGCGTGATGTTCGCTGTGAACGGCGTGTTCCTTTACCATGCCATCACCAGCTTTCCGGGCGAGGATGTGAAGAAGTCCTACCTGCAAGGGCTGGACTATAATCACACGTTGGAAGCGAAAGCCGCGCAGGATCAACTCGGATGGAGCGCCGCCGCCGGCATGGTGGGCAGTGATCTCGTGTTCGACCTGACCGACGCCGACGGAAATCCGTTGNNAGGGTATCNGGTNACGANCGAGCTACGCCGGGCGGCGAGCACGGCACATGACCAGNTTGTGGANATGNAGCCTCTCCAATCTGGAAGCTATGCGGTGAATTTGTCCGACTTGCCAGCAGGGCGCTGGGATGTTCAGTTTCAGGTCATTGATCCCGCCGGGGATGACATCGTGTTTCGCGCCGACAAGAGGATTGTCATCACACCATGACGTCATTGACGAGCACTGCGCCGGGCTGTCCGTCCGGTATGGCCCCCGCGGCAGAAAAGGCCACCAAGACGGGCTATGCNGGGTTCGTTCGACATGTNGGCGATGAGAATGCGCTCGATCTGGTAGTGCGCGGNGCGAAATGTGGTGGCTGTCTCAGCAAGATCGAAAAATCCGTGTCTGCCTTGCCGGGGGTTACGCAAGCTCGCCTGAATTTGTCCAATGGCCAGATGCGCGTTCGGTGGAANGGTTCGCTGGCGGCTGACCGTATTGCGCAGACAGTCTCCGATCTTGGTTATGGCGTGGCGGCGCAGGCTGCTGACCAAGGGGCGGTCAACAAGGCCCGTGAAGAACGTTCGCTCTTGATCTCAATGGGTGTTGCCGGTTTCGCCGCGGCGAACATCATGCTGCTCTCGGTATCTGTCTGGGCTGGGCACGGAGAAATGGGCGAGGCGACGCGCCAGACCNTGCACGCGCTGTCGGGCGCAATCGCCCTGCCGGTGCTCCTGTTNTCTGGACGGCATTTCTTCCGCTCTGCCTGGGCCGCGCTCAGCAATGGNCACGCCAATATGGATGTNCCGATTTCNCTCGCGCTNAGTCTGGCGTTTGGCGTCAGCGTGTTCGAAACNTTCCGCGGCGGCGAGCACGCCTATTTCGACGCCGTTGTNATGCTCTGTTTCTTCTTGCTGATCGGACGCTTTCTGGATGCGCGTCTGCGCCGACAGGCACACGCCGCAGCGAATGCGCTCGCAGCCATGCAGACCAGCGCAGTTACGCGAGTGGCCGGTAATGGAGAAGCTGTATCCGTTGCTGCAAGCGATGTTGCCGCGGGTGACCATATCCTGCTTGCGCCTGGCGAGCGCGCGATGGTCGATATGCGCATCCTCGCCGGAACAAGTGATGTCGACGAGTCCCTGGTTACCGGAGAGTCCATTCCCCGCACGTTCTCGCCAGCGATGGTGCTGCACGCAGGCGCGATCAATGTTTCGGCACAACTGCGCGGAGAAGCGCTGAAGGCGGTGGAGGACTCGCTGCTTTCCCAGATTGGAGAAATGCTGGAAGCAGGCGAGCAGCGCCGGTCTGCCTATCGCCGCATCGCGGATCGTGCGGTTTCTATCTATGTGCCGTTCGTTCACACGACGGCTGCGCTGGCCTGTGTTGGCTGGCTGCTGCTGGGGGCATCACTGCCGGACGCACTAATGATTGCGGCGGCGACATTGATCATCACGTGCCCCTGCGCGCTCGCACTGGCTGCGCCGGTGGCGCAAGTTGTTGCTGCGGGCCGCCTGTTCCGAAAGGGCGTCTATTTGCGTTCAGGCGATGCGTTTGAGCGTCTAGCCGAGATTGATCATATCGTTTTCGACAAGACGGGAACGCTCACTCTGGGTACACCCAAGCTGAACTCCATTTTGATCGGCGATCGTCAGCTCGAGGCACGTTCACAAGAGGCCAGTCGCCTGCTCTCTGACGCGGCCCGTCTGGCCAGAGCCAGCCACCATCCGCTCTCCCGCGCACTGGTGTCAGCCGCAGGCGTCGGGGCAGCAGCCGAAAACGTGAAAGAGATTGCTGGCCACGGCCTTGAAGCTGAACTCGACGGAATGATCTGGCGCTTGGGCTCTGCCGCATGGGTCGGCGCGGAGGCCGATGGCGAAGCATCTGGACCGTCTCTCTGGTTCTCGCGAGGGGATGAGCCAGAAGTGAAATTCCAGTTCACAGACGACATTCAGCCCGGCGCGCGTGAAGCGCTCGATACGTTGCGTGACCAGTCCATCAGCCTTGAGATCGTGTCCGGTGACCAGAACGCTTCGGTATCCGCACTGGCCAATTCTCTGGGCATCAGTGACTGGACCGGCGAAGCCAAACCCAAGGACAAGGTCGCCGGGCTGGAGGCGCTGCGCACGCAGGATGCGCATGTGCTCATGGTTGGAGATGGGTTGAATGATGCTGGTGCGTTATCTCTGGCCCATGCCTCGCTCGCGCCCGGCGCGGCGATCGACATCAGCCAGTCTGCCAGCGACGCGGTCTATAGTGGCGGCATGCAGGCCATTCCGCTCNTTCTCAAAGTTGCCAGAAAGACGCGCGCCATCATGCGCCAGAATTTCGCTCTCGCCGCAGCTTATAACGTCATCGCGGTTCCGATCGCGGTGACGGGGAACGTTACGCCGCTTGTGGCCGCCATAGCGATGTCGCTATCGTCGATTATCGTGACATTGAACGCCATGCGGCTCCAGCTCGGGGAATAGGGCGATATGACCATCATCGTGTATCTGATNCCCGTTGCCCTCGCGCTGGGCCTGCTCGGGCTCGGGGCGTTCATCTGGTCGATCCGGTCCGGCCAGTTCGANGACATGCAAGGCCCGGCCTACCGCATCCTGGACGATGATGANGATACCCCNGCCTGATGTGTTCCGGATTGCCTTTGCGCTTTGCGCGCTGTCCTGNCATTAGGTCTCGATGACCAAGTATTTTATCCTCGGCGGAGCGCGTTCCGGCAAGAGTTCCCGCGCGCAATCGCTTGCCGAAGCGGCNTCTCCGCAGCGTGTCTTCATCGCGACGGCAGAGGCTCTGGACACGGAGATGGCAGACCGTATCGCACGCCATCAGGCGGATAGGGGGCAGGGCTGGCGAACGCTTGAAGTGCCGCTGGACCTCGTCAGCGCCATCAAGGCAAACGAAGGCTCGGATGAATTCCTCCTCATTGATTGCCTGACGCTCTGGTTATCAAACCTGTTCCATCATGAGCGCGATATGGCAGCTGAAACAGACGCCTTGTGCGAGGCACTGTCGCAATCAAATTGCAGCATTGCGCTCGTCTCAAATGAGATCGGTCTCGGGCTTGTCCCGGAGACAAGCCTTGGCCGTGAATTCCGGGATGCACAGGGACGCTTGAACCAGCGCGTCGCCAAAGTCTGCGATCAGGTCGAGTTCGTCGCGGCGGGGCTTCCACTCAAACTGAAAGGCTGAGTGCAGCGTTCAGTCTGGCTTCATCCGAGTCCGAGCCGGGCAGACCGATGCGCAGATGTCTGTCCGACCACGCAAAACGCCTGACATATATGCCCTGATGAGCGAGCCTCCGCCAGAGTGTGTGAGCGTCCTCGCAGGTGACATATCGAAAGAGGTCTGTGCCCTGAACAGGGCCTAATCGGTGTGCGCTGAGTATCTCGTCCAGCCTGTTGCGCCGCTCTGACAGACGCCGGCGCATGTCCGCTTGCCAGTCCATATCGGTATACGCAACGGCACCAATCTCCAGCGCATTCCCTGAGACTGGCCACACACCGAGTAGCTGATCGAATGCGTCCAGTATGTCCGTCGGCGCAATGACCGCGCCGAGGCGGACACCGGCCAGGCCGAAGAACTTTCCGAAAGAGCGCAGAATAATCAGTCCCGGCGCGCCTCCGCACGGCGCAAGACTGAAACCCGGGTTCAAATCTGCATAGGCTTCGTCGACAATCAGCCAGCCGCCACGCTTCGCCAGTCTGGCGCGAGCCATTTCGAGTTCATCCAGAGAGAATACGCGCCCGTCAGGATTGTTCGGGTTGCACAACACAATGGCGTCTGCGGTATCCGCATGAGTGAGCGGATCAGCGCTTTCAGTTACAATAGTCGACGACGCGTTCCAGACCTGTTGATGGTCTCCGTAGGAGGGAGACAGCACGANGGTCTTNTCAGGTGAGATGATTTTCGGCAGCANGCGGATCAGTAGCTCGCTGCCCGGCGATAGGCGCATGGACTCGGTGGGTGCGCCCATCGCTTTCGCCATCGCGGCGAGGCAGCGGGTATAGGCCTCTCGCGTCGGCAGGTGATGCAGCGCATCCGCGCTCGCAGGCTCTACTGGATAGGGCCAGGGGTTGATGCCTGTGGACAGGTCCAGCCAGGGCTCTGGCGCATCCGGGAAAGCGACCCGCATTCGGTCAAGCGAACCGCCATGCAACAGATCATCTGACATTAGATCAGCTCCGCACCAGCAATCAGCGCGACGAAAACCATGCCAAGCAGACACGCCTTGCGATAGATGTTCAACCCCTTCGCCAAATCCGCGGCAGTGGGGTCAGGTCGCTCCGGGTTAAGCCAGGGTTCGTCGCTGGTTTGGCCCTGATAACGCCGCGGCCCCGACAGGCGCACATCCAGAGCCCCGGCCATTGCGGCTTCAGGCCAGCCTGCATTTGGAGAGCGATGCTTGCGCGCATCCCGTATCATCACTTCGACCGAAGACGGGCGTCCGCTGGCCAGCGTGATGAACAATCCGGTAAGGCGCGCCGGTATCAAATTCGCGATATCGTCCAGCCGTGCCGCAAACCCTCCAAAGGCTTCGTGCTGTTCGCTGCGATGTCCGATCATGGAGTCGAGTGTATTGATAGCCTTGTAGGCCGCAATACCCGGCAATCCAAACAGTACCCCCCAGAATACCGGTGCGATCACGCCATCGGACATGTTCTCTGAGAGGCTTTCGAGGGCGGCGCGCGAAATGCCCGCTTCGTCGAGCTGTTTGGGGTCACGCCCAACAATCATGGAAACTGCTTTGCGCGCGGCCTCCATGTTTCCGGATGCAAGGGGGATTGCCACAGCGGCCACGTGCGTGTGCAGGCTGCGGGACGCGACAAGTGAGGAGGCGATCAGGCATTCCACCAGCCATCCCCACCATGTATTGGGTAAGGTATCCGATATTGCCCACGCAAATGCCGCTGTGCCTAATATAAGCAGTGAGGAGAATAATCCGCCTAATGCATATTTGATCCAGTGGGGCCATNGCGGCCGGTTNAGTNGTTTNTCCGCCGCAGAAATTATCCAGCCCAACCAGACGACAGGATGCCGGATANTACTGAACAATGGCTTGGGCCAGCCGAACAGCGCTTCGATCAACCANGCGCCCAGTANGAGTGGCGCGTAAAGCATCATGTTTTGTCCCGGCGCCANCCGACTGGCTCGGCGAGATTCAGCAGCGCTTCAACATCGACGCTTGCCTCGACGCCATCAGCCAAATCATCCAGGGCGCCGTCAACGGCCGCGTCATAGTCGAGCGTGGATCGTCCGGAGTGGCCAACATGCTCCAGCCAGTCCCGCCGGAATTCATTGTTTGCGAAAGCGCCGTGAAAATAGGTGCCCATGACCCGGCCATTCCCATTGCGTGCACCGTCTCTCTCACCTTCCAGCGTTGCAAAGGGACGGTCTGTATCGGGGCCATTCGTGCGACCAACATGAATGACGTAGCCGGATGTCGTTGACCCGATAAAGGTCTGCGCGTTCGAAACGGGGCGAACGTCCTTGTGGCGGGTCATTGTCGTTTCGACATCCAGCAGGCCGAGCCCCAGCGCTTCGCCGGGTTCACCATCCACGCCATGAGGGTCTGTGATGGATTGTCCAAGCATCTGGTAGCCACCGCAAATGCCCAGAACGCGACCACCCGCGCGAGCATGGGCCAGGATGTCGTGATCCCATCCCTGCGCGCGCATGAAGGCGAGGTCACCCAAAGTGGATTTGGTGCCAAACAGAATGACCACATCGGCGTCGCGCGGAATCGGCTGTCCGGGTCTGGTCCATTCAAACTCCACGCCGGGCTCAAGCTTTAGCGGGTCCGCATCATCGAAGTTTGCCATCCGGGAAAACATGGGGGCAGCAATCTTCAGCGTCTTGCCGGATTGGGTGGATGGCGTGCCCAACACCACAGCATCCTCGGCGGGCAGTTTTGCCGTAGCCGGTAGCCAGGGGATAACGCCCAGACACGGCCATTTCGTGCGTCGCTCAATCTCCCTGACCCCATCNTCGAACAAGGACGGGTCTCCNCGAAACTTGTTGACCAGAAAGGCGCGGATCATGGCCGCGTCTTTCCTGTCGATTACAGTCCGGGTGCCAACGATACTGGCGATCACCCCACCTTTTTCAATATCNCCAATCAGGCAGACCGGTACACCGGCACGACGCGCGAACCCCATATTGGCAATATCGCGGGCGCGCAGATTGGTTTCTGCCGGGCTGCCGGCGCCTTCGACGATGATCAGATCATGCTNTTCAGCGAGCCGGTCAAAGCTCTCCATGACTGCGCCCATCAATTGATCACGGCTTGCCATGTAATCTGCCGCCTCCATCGCGCGCAGGGCTTTGCCATGTACCACTAGCTGAGACGCGCGGTCGGTCTGGGGCTTCAGCAGGACAGGGTTCATGTCCGTGTGAAGTTCCAGCCCCGCGGCACGTGCTTGCAGNGCCTGAGCCCGGCCAATTTCTCCGCCGCCGGGACAGGCGGCTGCATTATTGGACATGTTCTGCGGTTTGAATGGGGCCACACTCAAGCCTTGCCGACGCGCNATACGGCAAAGCGCAGCCGTCAGCACGGATTTTCCGACGTCAGAGCCGGTGCCTTGCAACATCAAGGCTCGAGCGGTCACACAGCACCTTCGATGAAGATCTGGGTGCCCTCAATACGGGCGGTGACGCCATAAATGTCCTTGAGCCGATCAGGCGTAAGTGTGTCGGCTGGTGGNCCATCGGCGACGATCNTGCCATCCTTCATCCAGATCATTCGCGACGCNTACCGGGCCGCAAGCTGAATATCGTGCAGTACGACAAGCGCGCCGCCGCCNTGGTCGACATAGGATTTGATCAGGTCGAGAATTCGGAATTGCTGGCGTGGGTCGAGCGCGGCAATCGGCTCGTCCGCGATCAGCAAGGGGGCTTCGGCGGCAAAGGCCCGGGCACAGTGTACGCGCGCCAGTTCGCCGCCTGACAGCGTGTTTGTCTTGCGCGTGGCGAGGTCTGAGAGCCCGCAGGCCTGAAGCGCGCGGTCAACTGCCTCGGCGTCCAGCCCTTTCAGGCGGCCAAGCGGCGCGCCATGACTGAACCGCCCGAGAGACACGACGTCTCGGACCGAATTGGGCCAAGCGAGCGGACGGGTCTGGGGNAGGTAGGCAATCTGACGGGCGCGTTCTGCTGGNGACAGCGTCNTNACATCGGCTCCNCCTAGCAGGCGTTGTCCCGCGCTGACATCCTGCAGCCCCATCGCGGCGCGAATGAGACTGGTCTTGCCTGCGCCGTTCGGACCGAGCAGCGCGACAAACTCCCCGCGTGCCAGGGCAAAGCTCGCATCATCGACCAGGATGGACCTATCCGCNTGGACAGAGATGTTCTGTACGGTCAACTCAGTCATTTCCAGCCCGCCTTTGCATNGCGATCCAGACNAAGGCTGGTGCACCGATCAGGGCGGCGACGACGCCGAGCTTAAGCTCTGATGACGTGGGGATCAGGCGCACGAAGATATCTGCAACGACAAGGATNAGACCGGAAAGAAGCGCGGACGGGATNAANGAGCGCGCCGGATCGTGTCCCACGAATGGCCGGATGATGTGCGGNGCGACAATGCCGACAAAGCCGATCGCGCCAGCCAGGGCGACTGCGCCGCCNGTTGCCAGACCCGCGCCCACAACGGTCGCGATGCGTTGCCGCCGAAGGTCAAGCCCGATGCCNCTTGCGGCCTCTTCGCCGAGTGTCAGNGCGGACAGGCCCCGGCGCGTCACAAACAGGATCAGCCCGCCTGCAAGGATGAACGGCGCAGCCAGCCNGATCTCGTCAAAGCTGCGATTGGCGACTGAGCCAAGCATCCAGTTGATCATGTCGGAGAGGGAGAAAGGGTTCGGCGCCAGGTTCATCAACAAGCTCATNGCTGCACCCGCAAAGCTGGACAGGCCGACTCCNATCAGGATGAGCGTCACCACNGATTGTGTTCTCAGGGCCGCAATTGTTATCACCGCAGTTGCCGTCAGTGCACCAATAATTGCCGCNATTGGCAGGGCCCAGGGCGTGATCGTCGCGATGCCGTAGTAGAGCGAGAACGTAGCCATCAGGGACGCCGACGCTGACACGCCCAGCACGCCGGGCTCGGCCAGAGGGTTTCTTAGCAATCCCTGCAGCGCNGCGCCGCTGATGCCGAGGGCGGCGCCCACAATATAGGCCGCGATCGCGCGGGGCAGGCGGATCTGCCACACGACCAACCGGTCTCCGGCGTNCGCGCCGCCGAACAGGGCTGACAGNAGGCGGTCTGCCGGGAGCGCTGTCGAGCCCAGNAAGCAGGCGGCGANNAGGGCGATGACACTCGCGATGATCAGCGCAGGCATGAGAAGGGAGTCACGCATCATCGCTCTGTCCCTTCCGCCATTGCTTCAACGGCATCCATCAGAAACCAGCCGCTGCAGGATGTCCATGCGCCTTCGAGAGAGACCACCTCGCTCTTGGTCAGCTGTGTCCGCGCAACGGGATGTTTCATGGGGCTCCACGCGTCGGGATGATTGGTTCTGGAGCCAAAGAATGCGGCCGCGACAAGATCTGGCTTTTCATAGGCGAGCCGTTCCAGCGGAATGGACCGCCAGCCAGGCTCGGTCTGCATGTTGGTCAGGCCAGCAGCTTCGATCATTTCATGGATCAGCGACCCCGGACCCGTCGTTACGCCGGCGGGGGTCATGTAGAGGGCGACTTGCCCATCCGTGCGCTGGCGGAGATCGGCCAGCCTTTGTTGCATCTGCGCATTTACGGCCGCACCCCGTTCGCTTTCGCCGAGTTCGTCCGCGATGCGTTGNGTGTTCGCCATGACGGACGGGATGTCAGGCGTCCAGCCAACATCCACCACGGGCACACCGGCCTTNCGGAAAAAGGCGGANGCGTTCGGNCCACCTCCATAGGTGCGTACCACGAGGTCTGGCTTCANGATGAGAACGTCTTCNGCGGTGGGGCGGACAGTTGGCAAACCCTTCGCTGCGTCGCGCATGTAGGAAAACTCNCGCGCCGCATCGGGCGAGAGCGCCAGAATGTGCTCCCGGTCGAGAAGTTTCAGGACGTACTGATCCGCGCAATAATCGAGACTGACCACCCGTGCAGGGCGGTCGGGCCGCTCTGCCTCCGGTGCCAGGCCCTGTCCGCATGCGGACAGGAGCAGGGCGATCAGGGGGGCAATCAGTCTCGTCATTACGTGCCTAGAATCGCAGGCGGATGCCGAGGGAACCAGACGTTCCCGGCGTGCCGTAGCCTAGGATTTGCTGATAATCCTCATCAAAGAGGTTCTCGATCCGCCCGTAAAGCTCGACCTTCTCATTGATGTCGTAGCGTCCAGTCAGGTCGAGCCGCGTCCAGCTGTCCAGGTCGGTGCTGTTGGTGTTGGCTTCCTCGCCATTGTGGCGCACGATCACGGATCCGGCGAACGGGCCTTCAGGGTCGAGAGAGAGCGTCACATTGGCGGAATTCTCCGGCAGTCGGGAGAGCTCGTTGCCATCGCCGTCTTCGGCATCGATATANGTGTAGTTCGCAGAAACATTCAGCCATTCCGTGAGGCTGTAGGCGCCGACCAGTTCGATGCCCTTAGATTCAACAAAGGCGATGTTGTCATAGCCAGCCGTGAAGGAAAAATCGATGAGATTGTCGGTTTCCTGGTCGAACACGGTCGCGCCCAGCATCAGGCGTTGATCCGCAGAGNGCCACTCAACACCGATGTCGAAGGCTTCGGACGTTTCCGGCTTGAGATTNGGGTTTGGAGCCGTCAGNCCNCAGAANGTGCAGATATAGGTCGACTGGAAAATGCTCGGNGCCTTGAANCCTTGCGCCCAGCTGGCGCGCACGATCAATTGGTCAGTGGCGTTCCANGCCGCAGCGGCACGTCCTGTNGTCTCGGAGCCGAAGCCNTCATGGTCGTCGATGCGAACGCCGCCCGTCAGGGTNAGTGTTTCGACCGGCTTGTATTCGTAGAGTGCGAACAGGCTGTCGATAGCTGAGTCCTGATCGTTTGCTGATGTTTCTTCTCGCTCAGCACCAAACGCCAGCTTNTTCGCATCATTGATGTTCAGTGTGCCCTGGTACCGGTAAAGGACGCGGTCGCCTTCGGTCAGGTAGCTCTGTGCACCATTTGAGACATTCTCGCGTTCAATGTCGGAATAGCCGATCTGCACGAGATTATCGAGCAAGCCGTCAAACAGGGGAGCTTTCAGGGTGACATATCCCGTCAGCGTTTCGGAGTTCGAGACTTCGTCGCCATCGGCAACATTGCCCTGCGCACTGCCGGAATAGCTGTCATACTCGGACTCTGTGTCGCTCCACAGAATGCTGGTTTCGAGACGGACGCTGTTTGGCAGGTTCAGGCCGCCTTTGGCGGACACGGTCTGGGACTCATAGGCATCATCTTCCGTGTTGCCATTGTCCTCATCCGCCTTGGAAATGCCNTCCGTGGTCAGGCCCGTGGCCGCGATCCGGAAATCGCCGGTTTCACTGGCATTGCTGATGGCTGCGCCGCCGCGAAGCGTNTTGAAAGAGCCGTACTCGCCGAATACGGATCCGGTGAGGCCTTNGCTTGGCTGCTTCGTGGTNATGGATACCACGCCGCCGATGGCATCGCTGCCCCATAGTGTGGATTGCGGGCCTTTCAGCACTTCGATGCGCTCAATATTGTCCGTGTCGAGATAGGCGAAATTGTATCCGCCACCCGTTCCGGTGGGGTCATTTACCGGAACTCCGTCAATCAGGACAAGAGTCTGGTCACTGGAAGCGCCGCGAATGCGAACGCTGGCNTTGCCGCCAAAGGCTCCATTCTGATTGACGGTGANNCCCGGTGCGGTCGCCACTGCGTCCAGAGCGAAGTCAACGCCCAGCTCGTCGAGGTCTTCATTCGTGATGAGCGAGACGCTGGAGCCGATTTCCGTCAGCGTCTGGTCAAGGCGCGAGCCGTTGACTGTGATGGTGTCCAGCTTGGTTTCTTCCGCGGTGTCCGTCTGTGCGAGTNCGGATAATGACGCNCCGANAGCAACNGCTCCGAGGAGAGCGGTTTTGTAAAACATGTGTTTTCCTCGCATCCCAGCCGCCCGAATGGTGGATGCAGTTCATAACGACAATCTGGCCTCACCTTGTGATCGGTGCGGACGGCCAGGCCCAAGGTTCGGATGTCGTTACAAAGGAGAGGCACGCAGCCTTCCCGCCCGCTGAGAACTATTCCCGGCCTCCGGACGAACGACGCGATGGCAGGTCTCCTGGCTCACCGATCTGCGTTCCTGGCCGCCTTCCCAGAGCTGTTGCTCCAGTGGCTTTCGTGGCCATGAACTCCCGGTTCACAGTTGCGGGTACAGCGCCGAATTCTCATCGGCTTCCCTCTTAGCTTTCCTTGCAGAAAGCACCATCTNGCGCTCGTATTGTTGCAAGCCTGTCACGCTGTCAATACTGCACGCACGACAGGATGCGCGGCAAAGTGGTCAGAAATCGACGCCGCGCTTGGCCTTCAGGCCCGCTTTGAAGGGGTGCTTGATTTCGACCATTTCGCTGACGAGGTCGGCATAGTCGCAAAGCGCCGGCTTGGCGTCGCGCCCTGTCAGGATCACGCTTGTCTGGCCGGACCTCGCCTTCAGCCCGTCCAGCACGGCATCAACGGCCAGATAGTCATAGCGCATGGCGATGTTGATCTCGTCGAGCACGACCAGATCATACTTGCCGCTTGCCATCATGTCTTTCGCGCGTGCAAAGGCGGCCTCCGCAGCGGCAATGTCCCGGGCCTTGTCCTGCGTGTCCCAGGTGAAGCCTTCGCCCATTGTGTGCCAGTCCAGCTGGTCTGGGAACTTGCTGAAAAACTGCCGTTCCCCGGTGATCCATTTTCCTTTGATGAACTGGACGACGCCCACTTTCTGGTCCCAACCAAGTGCGCGGGCGATCACGCCGAAGGCGGAGCTGGACTTCCCCTTGCCATTGCCTGTGTGGACCAGCACCAATCCGCGATCCGGCACGGAGGCCGCGTCCGTTTTCTTGCGCTGTTCTTCCTGAAGCGCCTTCATCTTTTCGGTGTGGGATGTGTCGTCCGTCATGATGGGGCGCTCCTCGGTCTGTGCTCCAGCAGCGTGACATGCCCCCCATAGGACACTGTGCTGCGATAATGATGGTCTCCGCCCAGTGCGGCGAAAGCCGCCTTGATCACCCCGGCATGGGTCACGATGAGCGTGTGAGTATCCGGTGTGTTCAGGTCTGAAATTGCGGCGCGGGTGCGCGCGGTGAGTTCGGCAACGCTTTCGCCGCCATGCGGACGCGCGTCAAGGAAGTCATTGGCCCAAGCGTCAAGTTCGTGTCGGGGCAGGTCGCCCCAGGGCTGCATCTCCCATCGGCCGAAATCCATCTCGATCAATCGGTCGTCCCGGATGGGGGACAGGCCTGTCTGTTCTCCCACGAAGTCTGCCAGGCTGGCACAGCGCATTAGCGGGCTGGAGTAGATGCGGTCGACCCGTGGCAGAGAGGCTACGACGCGCGTCGCTTCCTCGACGAATGTGTCCACCACATCCAGGTCCGTCCGGCCATAGCAAATGCCCGGCGCGACATCTGGCGTCGTATGGCGCAGCAGCGTCAGAGCCATGCCAGCAGTCCCAGATAGATGCCGATCTCGCTCGCCTGCTGGACCGCGCCTAGCGTGTCGCCGGTATAGCCTCCGAGCTTTGGCTGAAAGAAGGCGCGCATGGCGACATGCATCAGACACATGGCGACAAAGGACGACACGACGGCGACAAATGGCAACACCAGGAGACATATGGCGACAGCCCCCGACAGGGTGAGACAGGTGACGACAAGCGTGACAGCTGAGATCCCTTTGGCCACGGGCTTTCCGGTGCCTTCGTCCCGGACATAGCGGCTTGTCGCAATCACCAGCACGGCAGAGCCCCGCGACAGGCAATGCGCCAGAGGAAGCGCTGTGCAAACCCAGACAGGCGGCAGGGCAAACAATGCGCCCGCCTTCAGCGCCAAGGCCATGAACAAGGCTGCGGCGCCATAGGTGCCCAATCGGCTGTCTTTCATGATCTCCAGCGCGCGTGCCTTGTTGAGCCCGCCACCAATGCCATCGAACGTGTCAGCCAGCCCGTCCTCATGGAACGCGCCGGTTAACAGCAGGCTGGTGCCCATCGCGATCAGGATTGCCATCAGATGTGGCAGGACAAGCGCGGCAAGCCAGTAGATGCCCGTGCACACCAATCCGATCAGAAGGCCTACAAGCGCAAAGTAGCGAGGCGCCTCGGCCATGCGTTCAGGCGTGAATAGCCGGTCGGTTCGAAGCGGCAAGCGCGTCAGGAATTGCGCCGCGAGCACAAACTTCGCAAACTCGCCAATCATGCTGGCCCGCTTACGCCTGCGCTTTCAAAGCTCGCCATGTCGCGCAGCATGTCTGCGGCGGCTCTCACGAGCGGGAAGGCGAGCAGCGCGCCAGTCCCTTCGCCCAGTCGCATATTGAGTTGAAGCAGGGGCCTCGCCTCCAACGCGTCCAGAATGCGGGCATGGCCGGCTTCGGCCGACTGATGGGCGAACACCATGTTCGCGCGGCTCTCCGGGGCAATTCTGGAAGCTGCCAATGCTGCTGCCGAGGCAATNAACCCNTCNACGATCACGATCTTTCCAGCCGCNGCTGCGCCAAGCATGGCGCCCGTCATCATCGCGATTTCAAAGCCGCCATATTCCTNGAGCGCTGCCTTGGCGTCCAANTGCGCATCNGTCCGGGTGGCTGCAATTTCCAGCAGGGCGGATTTGCGCTGAAGTCCGTCGTCATCAAGTCCTGTCCCGCGACCGGTGATTTCGGTGACCGGGAGACCCAGAACCTTCGCAGCCACAAGGCTGGCCGATGACGTGTTGCCGATACCCATCTCTCCAAAGCACGCCACTGCTTCGTTGCCATCATGGCCAAGGGCGGAGCCTGATGCGAGCGCCGAGCGAACCTGGTCCGGTGTCATGGCGGGACGTTCAATGGCGTTCGCCGTGCCGTTCCCGATGCGCTTCTGGAGCAACCGCTCGTCAATGATCGGGTCACCACATACGCCGGCATCCACCACCTGAATTTCCGCGCCAACCGAGCGGGCAAACACATTTGCTGCGGCTCCTTCGGTCAGGAAGTTGANCACCATTTGGCGTGTCACCGCTTGGGGAAACGCCGATACGCCAGCCAGCGCCATTCCGTGATCCGCTGCAAAGATGGTCAGGCGACACGTATCGGCCTGCGGGGTGAGGGTCTGCTGGATATTCGCGATCTGGGCTGCGAGAGTCTCGATCTCTCCCAGTGCGCCGAGCGGCTTGGTCTTGTTGTCGATAGCAGACTGAATCTCGGACAGCGATAGGACGCTTGAGCCGGTTTGGAGGTCTGTTTCGGAAGATCGCATTTCAATTGTTCCGCTCAGCTACGCTCTGGAAGAGCGGGTCTTATGCGGCCCAAGAGATAAATGTACAGGTGTTTCGTGCGCGCAACATTCGATGTTGCCATCGCTTTTGGGGGCGGAGGGAGCCTCAAGGGGAGGCTCCCTCCAAAATTGCTAGAAAGGCTTAACGGCGCCGAAGAATGCAGTGGCAAGAATGCCAACCCAGTAGGTATAGGCCGTGCAGCGACCGATAAACATGGACCGTTGCAACTTGCGTTCGACTTCGGCGTTCGGTCCCTTTTCAAGAATTGGGAACAATGCGCGCCATTCATGCATGATCAACCGCAGGATCACGCCGAGGATCAGCAGGCATCCATAGGTCAGCATCTTTGCCGAGTACCATTTCTGGCCGTCGCCCGCCTCGAATGGGCCATTGCCGAGAAGCGAGGAGATGGACAGGAACAACAGGGTCGGGATCAGCAGGTAACGCGTCCAGTCTTCGATGTTGGACAGGAACAGGCCGAGCTTGCTGCCACGATTGGCAAAGGCGCCCCACGTGATTGCCATCCAGATCACCCAGACGATCCACATTGCCACGAGCCATCCGCCGCCGAGAGGCTGAAGACCCCATAGGTAGCCCATGTGCAGGCCGAGTGGCAGCAAGGAGATAATGCCGGTCCTTGCCATGATGTCGATCCGGTATGCCGTTTCCATGTGGCGGGCACGTTCTTCGAACGACAGTGAAGTGTTCACCACCTTGTAGCTGGTCTGGAAGACGCCCCATTCACCACCCAGCCAGTAGACCATGGCGACGATGTGCAACCATCTCAGGATGGCGAGTTCATGTGTTACGAAAAAATCCATTGAGCCAAATTCCCTTCATAAGCCCTCAAAAGATATATCATTAAAGTTTTCGAGCTTGTCGATACACTTCTGTGGATTTTTTCGCGACAGAAGGTGNCGTCCGGTCNTGTTAACGNTGTGGAAGCAGCTGACCGCNCAACAGGATGGGTGGGCTGAGATGGTTTCGACNTTTGGAATATCGGTNCGACAATTTCCGATAGGTGCTTTTGAACTCTCTGTCCGGAACGGATCCTAGGGTTTACGACCAAAATTTGGCATGCGCCTTGCGTTGATATCGCTACAGAACTCGGCCGTCAGAGCCGATGTCAGATATTGGGATTGCGGCACATGCAAACGACTCAGAACAGCAAGATACTGGTNGTGGTTCANGGCANGGGACGTGGACGGGAGGTTCCGACAGGAAAGGCTTTCCAGAAGCGTTTGGCGCAAACAAACCACTCNTTGCTCCAGGATATTCGAATTCACGAGACTGGAGCAGGCGTTCCAAGTTTGGCGGACGTGCGTGCAATTGTGTTCTGGCTGGGCGACCCGCTGCAACAGAAATATCCAGATTGCTATAGAGAGGCCAAAGCTATCGCGGATGAGGCAGAGGCGCTCNGTTTGAAAGTGCTGAACCACCCAGAGGCGCTTTGCAATACGTCNAAGACGATGCAAGCGCGCATCTGGAGCGAAAAAAAGGTGCCGAGCGCTGCAGTTCGTCTGGTGCGGAATGACTCTCAGCTGAGGTCTGCAGTATTCGAGTTGGGGAAGCCCTGCATTGTGCGGAGCGATTGCGAACATGCACAGCGCGATGTGACTATCGTCCGAAATCAGGAAGATCTTGCGCGNTGCTCACTGACGTCCGGCACTGCATCAGCTGTTCTGCGGCTCTATGACATTCGCCAGGAGTACCGCNACGTACGGGGTGGGTTTTCGCACTTGTTCCGCGAGTACCATCACAAGGCACGCGCCTTTGTGATTGGCGACCAGGTCATGGCCAGCCATCTGTTCTTCTCCAAAAGCCCTATCGTAGGTCTTTCAAATTCACTTTTCTCCNGAGAATCCAGCCACAATCGCGCCGTAGCGCGCAAATTCGGATATCACCGACATCTGCTTGACGAGTTGATTGAGGCGGATCAGCAATACTTCAACAGCCCAGTGCTTGGTCGTGCCCATCTTGTGCAGGCTGTCCGGAGCCTCGGTCTTGATATCGCAGCGGTCGACTACAGTATTCGTCCCGATGGCCAGGTCATGATATGGGAAGCGAACCCTTATTTCTGGCTGCCGGAAGGGGAGTCCAGCGTGCTCTCTGAAGAGCGACATGCTGTTCAACGTGTACAGAAGTCCTTCGACTGGATGGCTGACTGTCTTCAGGCGGCAACAACTCANACCGGCACAGCCGAATTTGAGGAGGTTGTTTCGGCATGAGCAACACNGCGAAANACGCCGCGTCNTCCATACCTGCTGCAAGGATTGATTGGGTCGATTACGCAAAGGGGATTTGCATCATACTCGTTGTGATGATGCACACCGTGAATGGTGTTGAGCANGTGTTGGACGGCATGGGGTGGATGCATCCTGTGGTGGACTTCGCCCGGCCATTCCGAATTCCGGACTTTTTCCTGGTCGCGGGACTTTTTCTTGGGCGGAGCATTCACGGCCCGCTCAGCGGCTATGTCGATCGGAAGATCGTACATTTCGTCTATTTCTACCTGCTCTGGCTGACGCTGCAGTTTCCTGTTCTGCACTTTGACTGGATGGTCGAGCATCCTGGCTANTTCGTGAAGATGTGGTTGTTCAGCCTGGTAGAACCGAGCAACTCGCTTTGGTTCGTGCACATGCTGGCGNTTTTCTATGTTGTGACCCGTTTGCTCCGCAACGTGCCGATATGGATTGTGTTTGCGGGGGCGTTCATTCTTCAATCGCTTTATCAGCTCGTCATTATCGACACANGCTGGGGCATCATCGACCGCTTCTGCAACCGGTATGTCTATTTCTTTCTCGGCTACGCGTTCGCGCCACAGATATTCCAGTTTGCGGAACGCGCCGCGAAAGCGCCATTGATTTGGCTTGCCGGACTGATGGTCTGGGCCGTGGTAAATTGGTGGGCTGTTACCTTGGACCTTCACGAGCAGGTCATCACCAGTTTCGTGTTCGGTATGGCAGGGGCCACTGCCGTCTGCGTGGTGTCGTCTCTGTTGACACGGTTCAAGGCTGCTGACTTCCTGCGTTATTGCGGGCAGCACTCAATCGTCATTTACCTGACCTACGTATTTCCGCTCGTCCTGATGGAGCGTTTCGTGCTGCCGAAATTCGGGGCGCCGTTTGGCGACATTGGGCTGGCCAGTGCGCTGGCGCTTATCCTGGCTGTCGGCCTGCCGCTAATGTTCCATGCCCTGATCCGAGGCACGGCTTTGAACTTCCTGTATGTTCGGCCGAAATGGGCAAGCCTGACAGCGAAACGCTCAGGAAAGGGCCGCGCTTCGCTGTCGGCGGAGTAATTGTCGTAGGGATCAGACGTTGAAGCGNAACAGCATCACGTCGCCATCCTGAACGACGTATTCCTTGCCTTCGGCGCGCATTTTGCCAGCTTCCTTTGCGCCTGCTTCGCCATTGTGCGCGACATAGTCTTCAAANGCGATCGTCTCGGCGCGAATGAAGCCCTTCTCGAAGTCGCCATGGATGACACCGGCGGCTTTCGGCGCTGTCCACCCTTTGCGAATGGTCCAGGCGCGAGACTCTTTCGGGCCTGCGGTGAAGTAGGTCTGCAAGTCCAGCAGGTCGTAGCCGGCATGGATCAACCGGGTCAGGCCGGGCTCTTCCAGGCCGAGTGTCTCCAGGTATTCGCCGCGGTCAGGATCATCCAGCAGCGCAAGCTCAGCTTCGATCTGTGCTGAAATCACGACGCACCCGGCGCCCTCTTGTTCGGCGCGTTCCTCGACGCGTTTGGAATATTCGTTCCCGGTCGCCGCGCTCTCTTCGTCGACGTTCGCGACGAAGAGCACTGGCTTCGATGTCAGCAATTGCAGCATGTTCCAGGCTTTGATGTCGTCCTTTGCGACTTCTGCCCGGCGAGCAGGACGACCTTCNGTCAATTCGGCGAGTGCTAGGTCGATCAGCGCCACCTGCGCCTTCGCTTCCTTGTCGCCAGAATTCGCTTTCTTCACGACGCCGGCCTTGCGCTTTTCAAGGCTTTCGAGATCGGCCAGCATCAGCTCTGTTTCAACGACTTCGAAGTCGGCGATCGGATCGACCTTGCCGCTGACATGCGTGATGTCGTCATTCTCGAAGCAGCGCAGCACGTAGATTACGGCGTCCGTCTCGCGAATATTGGCCAGGAATTTGTTGCCTAGTCCTTCTCCCTGGGAAGCTCCTTCAACCAGGCCGGCAATGTCCACGAAATTCATGCGGGCGGGAATGATTTCCTTTGACCCTGCCACTTCGGCCAGCTTTTGAAGGCGGGGCTCCGGAACGGCCACTTCACCGACGTTGGGTTCAATGGTGCAGAATGGATAGTTGGCAGCCTGTGCGGCGGCTGTTTGCGTAAGCGCGTTGAAGAGCGTGGACTTACCCACATTTGGGAGGCCGACGATGCCGCATTTGAAACCCATGAGAGAGCTCCCGAATAATTGGTTACGCCGCGCAACTAGCGGTATTCTCAGCCGAAAAACAGACTGAAATATCGCCTCACAGCGGAATTGGGTGGAATGTTAAGGGTCTATGGGTATGCTTGGCCNGTTACTTCAAGAGGTGGCGCGCACATGGCGTATGATGTTTTTCTGGTCTCGGCGATCGAGGATCGCGACATGGCGAAGCTTGTCGCGCGGCGTTTACGCTCCCTGAAGTTCAAGGTCTGGTTTGATCAGAAACAGACCGACANCACGTTTGACGCCAAGGATGCGCGCAATGCGGGCAATTCCGAATACATGCTGGTCATGTGGTCCAAGGATGCGGTGAAAAGTGATTGGGTGCGGGCAGCGGCCTCGGTNGGCCATTCACGTCCTGGCATGCTCGTTCAGACAAGCCTCGACAAAACCATTCCCTATGANCCGTTCAAGAGCGACAAGCGNTTTTCTATTGAAGGCATGACCTCCCGCAAGACGCCGGAAGGCTTCTACAAGATGATCGAAGAGCTCGGGCAGCGTGCTGGCCGGTCCGATCTGCGCGAATGGATGGGGTATGGCAAAAAGGACGAAGATGCGCGGGCCGATTGGATCGCNGCGCATCCAGACGATCCAATTGCTATTGACGACAAGAAGAAGCGCGAGAAGGCGATGGGCATCAAGCCTGCGCCAGCCGCAGAAACTGCGAGCGCTGCAGCGCTGGCGAAAGCTTCCGTCAAGCCTGTCCCGAGCCAGAGCGCCGTTCGCAAGCCTGTTGCCACAAATGCGACCAAGGCATCCGATCCGCTCGGAATGGGGTGGGGCACGCTCGCGGCTGTAGGTGCTGCTGTGTTCGCGATGTTCTTCCTCAGCTGGATCTTTCGGTCGCAGACGATTGCAGCTCCGGTTCACGCAGGTGCGCCAGGTGTTGGAAACGCTTATGTTCTGCAACAGGCCTGTCCCGTTGGAGAGGTTCCTGCTTCGCTCCTGAAAGTGTTGGAGCCTGGCCCGATTATCAATGACACCGAAACGCCAGACTCCGAAGACTAGATTACGCAAACATCGCGATCGTCTGCCGNCCGATCATGATTGGCTCACCGCGCGTATTCCAGAGTGTCATTGNCTGACTGTTGTATCCATCCTTTGACGCTTCCGCGATGTGGCGGGCAAGGAACCAGCCGTCATCCGTCTGGATATCGTCCGTCAGGAACTCTGCCATCCAGGTCATGGAACTGATCAAGGCTGGTTCGGTCAGCATGGCCATGGACGCTGGGGGCGGGGCATCTGCCAGCGCCAGAACAGAAATGTCACTCGGCGCGACGGCCCCATCCTTGTGACGCATCCATAGNGACATGTCGGCCTTGTNTGCNCCCGACATNGGCGGCTGACCTGCGGCCAATCTCATATTGAAGTTCCGCGTGAAGGCCGGGCGGCGATTTGAATCTCCGAAGAAGGACATCGTTTCTTCCGGGGTGCTGACGTCCGGCGCGGGGAGGTGAGCAAAGTTCAGCCGGGACTCCCTGTGTGCGCCGAATGCAAAGATGGCTTCTGCAGCTACTCCGGTCTCGCCGGTCATCCGCACGCTTGTGAACACAGTGTTCTTGCCTTCGCGCAGCAGTGTGGCGGTACATTCGACATCACCGGAAACGGGGCCGACAAAGGCCACTTGGGCGGAGCGGATCTGTCGTCCGCCCGATGTTGGCAGCGCGGCCTTCAGGCAGAGCGCGGATGTCAGGCCGCCATAGGTCGTGCGCCCCTGCATCCAGGTCTCGGGAATGTGAAACGATACTGACCGGTCTCCGGTCTGCTTGCCGCTCTCCATGAGGGATGTGAAGTCCATTGAAAGTCTCCGTATCTTGCCGCTCAGACTTAGTCAGTTCCGGAAAAGAACCAACTGGTAACGCTGGGGCATCCAGATGCAAAAACGCCCCAGCTTTGACCGGGGCGTTGTGAATTGCGATTTAAGGCGCAGACTAGTGCTGGCTTTCCGGTGTGGTCACCTTCAGGCCGTCGAGCGCGTCCGATACGGTGATCTGGCAGGACAGGCGGGAGTTTTCCTGAACGTTCTCGGCAAAATCCAGCATGGACTTTTCCATCTCTTCCTGTTCGCCAACCTTATCCATGAAGGCTGCGTCCACATAGACATGGCACGTGGCGCAGGCGCAGGCGCCGCCNCAATCGGCATCGATGCCGGGGATGGAATTCTTGATCGCGGCTTCCATNACGGTCTCGCCGTTCTGTGCCTCTACGACACGCTCAGTGCCGTCGTGATCGATATAGGTAATTTTCGCCATGGGCCGGTTTCTCTCCTTCAAGCTGCCGATGCTTTAGCGGCAATCTCTTTCATTGATATTGATGTATCTGCCAGAATGTCAGCCGATATTTTTGCACCTGACATGATGAGCTTTTTCGACGCCAGAAACTCCGGCGGNCTATTGATCGCGTCCACCGCGATGAGTGTGCCGTTTTTCAGGTAAAAGGCAGCGAATTTGCGGTCTTCCGGATTTCCGCGCACGACGATTTGGTCATANCCTTCGCTCAGGCCTGCGATTTGAAGNTTCAGNTCATATTGGTCGGACCAGAACCAGGGGCAGTCTTCGACAGGCCGTGACTTGCCGAGAATTGCCGCGGCGGCCAATTTGCCTTGCTCAATCGCATTGTGAACGCTTTCCAGTCGGCCGGAGCGTCCGAAGTGAACAAGCGGACGGCTCGCGCAATCGCCCGCCGCGAACACTCTCGGATCAGATGTACGTGCGTCGCGATCAACCAGGATGCCGTTATTGCAACTGATCCCCGCGTCCTTGGCGAGTTCCTCGTTGGGCAGAATGCCAATCCCGACGAGTACGATATCTGCGTCCAGAACTGTTCCGTCACTCAACACAGCTTTCGAGACGGCTCCATCTTCCGTACCTTCGAGCTTCGAGAGGCTGGTTTCTGTTCGGATGTCCACGCCTTGCCGGCGNTGTTCGTTCTCGTAGAACTCNCTCATGACGGGGCTGGTCACGCGAGCNAGAACGCGCGGTGCCATCTCAAGCACGGTTGCCTTCAGGCCCATTTGTTGGGCGACGGCAGCNGCTTCNAGCCCGATATAGCCAGCGCCAACGATAACGATGGAGCGGCCTGCGACCATCTGCGGGCGGATGCGCTCCACATCAGCCAGATCCCTCAGCGCGTAGACATGTTCGAGATTGGCGCCTTCAATCGGCAGGTTCCGCGGGCGCGATCCGGTGGCGATGATCAGTGCGTCATAGTCGAGCTTGCCACCATGTTCGATTTCGACGGTCCGGTCTGCTCGATTGATCGCGGTGGCGCGGGTCGAAAGAACCAGATCCACATTGTTGTCTTCGTACCAGGCCGCTGGTTTGAAATAGAGGCGTTCCTCGGCAAACTCGCCCTTCATGTAGGCTTTTGACAGGGGGGGACGCTGGTAAGGCAGGGCGGCTTCGGCGCCGACAAGTGTCAGCTCGCCGTCATAGCCACCCATTCGCAGAGACTGGATCGCCTGTGCTGCGGCCTGACCACCGCCAAGCACCACAATTCGTTTTGCGTCCGTAAGATCCAAAATCCCGTTCCCCGGCTACGTAGCGTCAATTCATGACGCATGCGTCATTTTTCCTGTTTCTAGGCCAGTCTGCCTGTTACCGCAAGGCATGTCACCACGCCAATTGCCGCAATTTCGACAGGAAACGATGGTGTCTCCTGGTTCTCTTTTATATGCAGAATGTGATGACTCAGACTTACGAACTTGAAGACGAAGCCCGTACACTTCAATTGGGCGCAGAGCTGGCAAGCCTGGTGAAGCCGGGGGATGTGATTGCCCTGCATGGCGGGCTTGGTGTCGGCAAGACGACGTTCAGTCGCGGATTGATCCGCGCTTTGGTGCCTTCTGTTGAGGACGTGCCTAGCCCCACTTACACGCTGGTACAAACTTATGATGGGCCTGAGTTTCCTGTCTGGCATTTTGACCTGTATCGCCTTGAGTCGCCCGATGAGATGGACGAAATCGGCTGGGATGAAACCCAAGACGGCGTGGCGCTGATCGAATGGCCAGACAAGGCCGGTTCGCGCCTGCCAGCCTGGCGTCTCGACATTGTCTTTGACTTCGAGGGTGAGCATCGGCGCGTTACGCTGGAACCGCATGGCGAAGACTGGCAGAAACGGTGCGATGAGTTTCGATTCTAGCATGCGTGATAAACTGATCGCCGCATTCCTCTCCCAGCATGGTTGGGGGGACGCGGTGTTGCTGCCACTTGGGCAAGATGCCTCTACGCGCCGCTACATTCGGCTGGCGATGCCAGATGGGACAACGGCCATGCTCATGGATGCTCCACGCATTGAGGCGGATCCGTGCCCACCGGATGCCGACGACGCGACGCGCACTGCGATGGGGTGGAACGCCCAGACGCGGCTGGCCGCATCGCGCGTGGATGCATTTGTGCTGATCGCCAATCATCTGCGTTCGCTCGGCTTTGAAGCGCCAAAGGTCTTGGCCCATGACACGCAAGCTGGCCTCGCGCTGTTGCAGGATTTCGGAGACGGGATGGAACTCGCGCGTCATTTGGAGCGCACGCCGGAGCTTGAGGTTCCAGCCTACACGCTTGCCGCTGACATGCTGGCCCGGCTGCACGCTCATCCTATTCCTGATGTCGTCTCGGACGGCAACGAGCATTGGCCGATCTTGGAGTTTGACCGCCTCGCTCTGGCCTCGAACGCGGATCTCTATGCAGATTGGCTGCCGGTGGAAGCTGGTGGCAAAGCGCTCAGCGGAGCCGCGCGAGCCAAATGGGAACAGGAGCGCGATGCGCTGATCGAACAAGCGATGTCATTTCCGCGCGTGTTCACGCTGCGCGACTACCATGCTGAGAACCTGCTCTGGCTCGGGGACGATCGCATTGCATTGCTGGACTTTCAGGATGCGGTGAAAGGCTGGGACGCCTGGGATATGGCAATGCTGACACAGGATGCGCGAAGGGAAGTGTCCGAAGCGGCATCAGAGGCCGCCATCCGGCATTATCTCGACCAGACCGGAAAGGCGCGTGAGGCATTCGACGAACGGCTCGCTGTAATTGGAGCGCTGAACGCGCTGCGCATTGCAGGTGTGTTTTCAAGGCTTCAACACCGCGATGGGAAGCCGCGCTATGGAACATTCCAGCCACGACAGTTGAAACTACTCGCGCGCAACCTGTCTCATCCTGCATTGGCTTCCATGGAGGCTTTCGTGCGGGAAACGACACCTTTTGTATTTGAGGAATCCTGATGCCGATTGAAGTTCCGCATACGGCCATGGTGCTCGCCGCCGGGTTGGGCACACGGATGAGGCCGCTGACGGATACGTGCCCGAAGCCGCTGATTGAAGTGTCCGGAAAGCGTCTTATGGACCGTATGATCGAGCCGCTGATTGCGGCCGGTGTGAAGCGGATTGTCGTCAATGTGCATTGGCTGGCCGATCAGGTGGAAAACCATGTTTCCGGCATCGAAGGTGCAGACGTGATTGTATCTGACGAGCGCGGCGAAGTGCTTGAAACAGGCGGGGCGCTGGCGAAGGCAGCGCCTTTGCTCGGCGAGGATCCTATCTTTGTCGTCAATACTGATGCGTTCTGGGGGCGCGGTGATCCAGCGCCGTTCGTTCAGCTGGCTGAGGTGTTTGATCCTGATCGCATGGATGAACTCCTGCTATTGGCCGACANCCAGCGCAGCCTCGGATATGGTGGCGCGGGGGACTTTATTCGGTCCGAAACCGGCAGCCTGTCCCGACGTGGTGACAATCCCTCAGCCCCTTGGGCGTATGCAGGCGTTCGCATTCTGAAGCCTCAGGCATTTGCCGGGCTGGAGGTTGAGCGGTTTTCAGTTGCCTGGCGTATCTGGGGGCCACTGGTTGAGGCGGGGCGATTGCACGGTCTGCCGCTGGATGATTTCTGGCTCCATGTCGGCGATCCGGACGCGTTGAAGGATGCTGAGATGTGGTTGCNCTGTCATGGTCAGTGATCCGAATATNTTCGGNGCCGGGGCGTCGAAGGCCTGGTCCATCCCGCCCGGCGAAAACTTCCTGAAGGCCCTCGCGACGGAACTGGCCCACGCCGTGAACCTTTCCGGGAATCCAGATGCGCTCGCTGATGCGACGATCTATGTGCCGAACAGGCGATCCGCACGTGAGTTGTCGGCGGCGCTGTATCTCGCCGCAAATGAAACGCCGATCCTGTCACCGGATATCCGCGCGATGGGGGATCTTGAAAGCGATGAGGCGCCTCCTGTTGCAGAGATATCCGAAACGGACCTGCCNCCAGCCGTAACGNCTGCCNCGCGATTGGGGAATTTGGCGGCGCTGGTGCAAGCCTATTATCGCAATAGTTCCGGTATGGACGTGCCGCCTTCGTCCGCGCTTGCCGCAGCAAACGAACTCGCGCGTCTGNTGGATCAGGCGCATCTTAGCGCAGAGGCCGACTGGAGCGGCCTTCCTGATCTGGTGAAGGAAGCAGACCTCGCCCAGCATTGGGAAAACTCAGCGAAGTTCCTTGAAATCATCACAACGGCATGGCCAGCGTTTCTGAAAGAACAGGGAGCTGCCGACCCACTCGAACGGCGCCTGCTGGCGGCTGAAGCGACCGCAAATGCGTGGCAGAGCGCTATGCCTCAGGCGCCCGTTATCATAGCGGGNTCTACTGGCGCAACGCCTTCAGGGCGTGCGCTGATGAAGGCTGCGCTTCAACTGCCGAAGGGGTTGGTCGTGTTTCCCGGGCTTGATAGGGATGTGTCCGAAGAGCAGCGTCTCGCGATTCTGTCCGAGATCGGACATCCCCAGAATGCTCTGATGAGTACGCTGCAGGATTTGAAGCTTGATCCCGGCGATGTCGCGGAGTGGCCNCGAAGCCAGGCGAACCCTCACCGCTATGCACGCCGCCGCATGATCATGGAGGCGCTGGCACCTGCAGATGCTACTGCCGACTGGCGTGACACGCTTGATCAACTCGCTGCAAGTGCGGAGACGGATGTTGCGACCTTCGCGANGCAGGCGTTGGATGGCTTGTCCCTGATTGAGGCGCCGGATGAANCTGCCGAAGCCTCCGCCATTTCTCTGATCATGCGGGAAACTCTTGAAGTTGAGGGCCGTACGGCGGCGCTTGTCACCCCGGACGCTGGCCTTGCCCGGCGGGTCTCGGCCTTGTTGAAGCGGTGGAACATAAACGTACCGCCTTCTGCCGGTATTCCGGTGGGGCGCACNGCAGCGGGCAGTTTTGTGGGACTCTGCGCCAAATGGGCGGTTGATCCGGGCGATCCGGTTCTGATGATGTCTGTCCTGTCGCACGAACTCGCGGCGCCCNTTGAGGGGCTTGCGGATCTGGAATTGTATTTCCTGCGTGGTCCACGCCGTTGGCGATCCCTCGCCGAGTTAGTTGAGAGTATACGCTTGCGGGACACGATCGAGCCCTATCCTCAGTTCAAATCGGATCACCAGATTGCAGCAATTGATCTGGTCCAAAACCTCATTTCGCATTTCGATCATGCGCGGGCTGATCTGAGCCAGTTACAAGATGTCACTGGNGCNGAAGCGATAGAGCGCATNGCAGCTTTGTCGGAAGCGGTCAGCGAGACGCCAATGCCCTGGGCCGGCGAAGACGGGGCGGCCACAAGTCGCTTGCTGGAATTTGTCCGAGACGTATCGGGATCACTTGGCCCGATGAAGCCATCGGCGCTGGCAGATCTGGTAAATGCTCAAGCGGCCCAGATGACGGTCAGCTNCGGTGAGGCGGAGCATCCGCAATTGTCTATCTGGGGGCCATTGGAGGCGCGCCTGCAGACAGCNGACCGCGTCATTCTCGCTGGACTGAATGAAGACGTTTGGCCGAAACGACCGGCAGCTGACGCGTTCCTTCCGCGACATTTTCGGGCGCGATTGGGTCTTGGGGACCCGGAAGAGCGGATGGGNCTNGCGGCGCACGACTTTGCCCAACTTGCTTGTGCTCCGGACGTGACACTGGTCTATTCGGCGCGTCGCAATGATGCNCCAGCGGTCGCGTCTCGCTGGGTCTGGCGTCTGAAAACGCTGGCGGAAGGCGCATTGGGCAAGGACGCGGCAGCGCATCTGGNGCCAACGGNGTTTGACCCTGTCGACCTTGTCGAGGCGCTGAAGAATGACGGTGTCGATTCACTCNCCGATTTCAATGCCGAGCCTACGCCCAGCGCACGGCCGGAAGGNTGGCCAAAGCGTCTTTCGGCGACGCGCGTCGATCTCCTGCAGAGAGACCCCTATGCATTGTGGTGTGAGCAAGTGCTGGGGCTGTCGACCGTGGATGCCCTGAACGATGATCTTGGACCTGCGCCGCGTGGCACGGCCATTCACCGCGCTCTCGAACTTTTCGAGGAAGACGGGAGACCCAAAACATCCGAACAACTCATGGCGTTGCTCCGGCAGGAATTGCTTCGCGTAGGCGAGCCTGCGGATGCCTGGGCCGCCCGAGAGGCCGTCTGGCAGCGCACCGTCGATTGGTATCTCGTCTGGCGCAGTCAGCGCGATACGTCAGGTGGGCGACTGAAGCAGGAAGTCANAGGGCGGATCGACTACGAAGTTGGCGGGCATGCTTTCACACTTTCAGCCACCGCTGACCGCATTGAGCGCACGGCGGTTGGGGACCTCGTTATCGTGGACTTCAAGACTGGCAACCCACCGCGTGACAAGGAAGTCGCGACGGGCCTCAGCCAGCAAATGCCGCTCCAGGCCCTGATCGCGCAGAAGGGGGGCTATGAGGGCGTTCCAGCCGCGCGCGTCGATCAACTTCACTACGTTGCCTTCAAGGCCAAGCCAGATGCCTTTAGCCTCGGCGGGAAGCATAGTCTGCCGACTGAACCAGCGGAGATGGCGGTTATNGCAGAAGAGGGATTGTTGCGCCTGGTTGAGGCCTACCGTGAGCCGTCTGCACAATTCCTGTCTGCGCCACGGGTCAAGTTCGTCAAATACGACAATGGCTACAATCTGCTCGCGCGTCGCGCCGAATGGGCAGGTGACACAGAAGACGGGGAGGCCGGTGATGTCTGATGTGAAGCTGACGGACAAACCGCAAGACACCGAAGACTATTTGCGTGCCAACAAGGCGCAGCTCGCGTCCGCAGATCCCTCGCACCCGGTCTTTGTGATGGCCAATGCAGGCAGCGGCAAGACCAAGGTGCTGATCGACCGGGTTGCTCGTCTTCTGCTCAGGCGCGAAGATGGCCGCCCCGGTGCGAAGCCGGACTCCATCCTGTGTATCACCTACACAAAGGCGGCGGCCAACGAGATGTTGTCTCGCTTGTTCCGTACGCTCGGAAAATGGTCGATCATGCGCGACGAAGAGCTGCGCCAAGAGTTGTCTAGACTGGAAGGCCGGCCTGTNAGCGCATATGAAACCGACGATTTGCGGGCGGCGCGGGCTCTGTTTGCTCGCGCGCTTGAAACGCCAGGTGGTCTACGTATCGAGACCATTCATGCCTTCTGTGCACGTATCCTGCGGCGCTTCCCACTGGAGGCTGGTGTGTTGCCAGGTTTCGCGGAAATTGAGGAAGAAGAGGCGCTAGCCATCTGGCAGACTGTTCGTGCAGACGCTGTTTTGAAAGCGGCGGAGGTCGCACCCGAAGCGCTAAACGTGCTCGCATTAGAGGGCGGCCATGATGGCGCAGACGTCGCGCTTGATGCGATGCGCTACCAGATGAACATGTATCTGGAGTTTGCCGAGCAGTATGACTTTGATCAAGACCGGATGCGTGCGGCATTGGTTGAAGGGCTGAATGCGCCAGAGGCGAGCCCGTCTGAAATCCTGTCGCTTGCGATGGGTGAGGAAATGCCGATTGACGCATTGCGAGAAGCGCTGATCAGCTTGCGAGCTTCCGGAAAGCGGGATGACACGCGGACCGCCGATGCTGTCGAGGCCGCGTTGAGTGAAGAAGATCCAGTGCGGCGCTGGGAGTGCTACCGGCGTGCCTTTTTCGGTGCGACCGGAAATCCGTACAAGTCTCTTTATAACGCGGAAGCAGGCAAGGACGATAATGTTGTTTCCCTGTTTGCAACGAAAGCCGAAACGGGCTCAGAGGTCGCGCGAGTGGATGAAGTTGCTGCGAAGCTGAAGCTAGCCGAGACGGTTGAGCGTACATCAGCATTGTTGGCGGTTGGTCTGGACGCGCTGGTCGCTTATCAGGAAGAAAAACGGCGACGTGGNGCTCTGGACTTCGATGATCTCATCCGCAAGACACGAGACCTCCTGACACGGACCGGAATGTCAGACTGGGTGCTCTACAAGCTTGATGGCGGTATCAGTCACATCCTGCTTGATGAAGCGCAGGANACCAGCCCTGAGCAATGGGAATTGATCAACGCCCTGACGAACGAGTTCGCCGCGGGGCAGGGTGCAGAGCGCCAGCAGGACCCACGAACGCTGTTTGTCGTGGGAGACGAGAAACAGTCTATTTACTCCTTTCAGGGCGCCGATCCCGCAAAGCTGCGCGCGCAGGAACAGGANTATATGCGTCGGGATTCCACNGCCGNGTCGCAGACGATGGAAATGTCGTTCCGTTCGTCGCCGGAAATTCTGAGTTTTGTGGATGCGGTATGGAATTCAGCACCACCTATCGATGTGGCAGCGGGCACGCATCCATCGCTCTCCGCCGAGGGCGTGAAGCATACGGCGCGCCGCGCGGGTCAAGAGGGGCTCGTGGAATTGTGGTCCGTCGATGAGCGGGATGAGGACGAAGATGCTGACGCCTGGTCCCGTCCGGTGAACGCTATGAGGTCAAGTTCGCCTAAAGCGCGCCTTGCGACACGACTGGCGCAAGAGCTGAAGGCCATGGTAAAGCGCGGCGAGACTGTCTGGGAAGAACTGCCTGACCGGAGTTGGCAACGGCGTGCAATGCGACCGGAAGACATTCTGATTCTCGTTCGCAGTCGGACAGGCGGCTTGTTTGACGCGATGATTTCTGCCTTGAAGGCTGCCGGACTACCTGTTGCAGGCGCAGACAGGCTGAAGCTTACCGACCACATTGCCGTGCAGGACTGCCTGAACCTCATGAGGTTCGCGCTGTTACCCGAAAGGGACCTGGCGCTCGCCGAAATTCTGAGGGGGCCGTTTGTTGGCCTCGTGGACGATGATAGATATCTCTATCCGCTCGCTTCGGAGCGCAGGCGAGGGGAGACATTGTGGTCGCGTGTTCAGGCGAGTTCCGATCCAGACGTGCAGCAGGCGTCCAGGTTTCTTTCCGGCCTGATCGCCAACAAGAGAAAGCCGCCTTACGAATTTCTCTCTGAAGTTCTGGATGTGCCGGGTGCGGACGGGAAGACAGGGTGGGAAAAGATCAATGCCCGGCTCGGCACACCCGCGCACGATCCGGTTGAGGCGTTGCTCTCGCGCGCTCAGGGTTTTGATGCATCCGAGCCTTCATCCCTTCAGGCTTTTGTCGCTGAAATGGAAGCGAAGCTCGTAGAGATCAAACGAGACCTTGCTGCGCCGGAGGGGCAGGTGCGCGTAATGACGGTGCACGGAGCAAAAGGCTTGCAGGCGCCGGTGGTTGTGATGCCGGATACGACAGCTGGNCCAAAGAGCGTTTCTTCCACCATGTTCGACGTGGATGGCATGCCAGTCTGGTCTCCCAGGAAAGATAGCGACGTGCCAGCAGCAGAGCTGGAACGTGCCATCGCCAATGCAAAAGCCGAAGAAGAATTTCGTCGATTGCTCTATGTGGCCCTGACGCGGGCACAAGACAGATTGATCATCGCCGGGCATTGGCACGGCGCGCGACCGCCGGGCTATCATGACCGAAGCTGGTATGCCTTGTGCCAAACAGCGATGAACAAGCTCGGCGGCGATGCCGACGAGTATGGCGTCCACCGGTTTGGCGACTTGCCGCCCAAGCTTGCTCCAAGCAAGGATGGTAGACGTACTTTGGCCGATCTGCCGAACTGGGTCTCGACCTCACCAGACCAGCCAGGCAGCGCACGCCGTTTCGGAGCGCCGTCCAGCCTTCTGGGACGCAAGACGCCTGTGCTCGCGCCATTCAGCCAGACCCGACAGGAACGTCTCCGTCGAGGCCGGATCATCCACGCTTTGCTGGAATACCTGCCTGCGCTTCCCAAAGAGGCGCGGATTGATTCTGCCGACAAATATCTTGCCCGTTTGCCGGACCTGGAAGACGGTGAGCGGGAGGAGATGGCCGAGGCTGTATTCGGTATTCTCGATGCGCCAGAGATGCAGACGCTCTTTCAGCCAGGCGGCCGGGCGGAGGCGGCGATTGTGGGGTCTGCTCCAGAATTGCCAGATGGTCTGATCGTGAATGGTCGGGTGGACCGACTGGTCGTGACACAAGACGAAGTTCTGATTGTGGATTTCAAGACTGATCAGCCCGCTCCGGAGTCCCCCGAGGGGGTGGCGGAGACCTATCGGGCTCAGATGGCGGCCTATTGGGCCGTTTTGCGCCGGGCCTATCCGGGCCGGCAAATACGCACCGCTCTCTGCTGGACCGACGGTCCGCGCCTGATGTTCCTGCCTGAAGAGATGCTGTTAGAAGCGCTAAAGGGTGCGCAGAGCGTGGTTTGACTTGCTGAAAGAGTCCCTATGTATGATCCAACGGAAACAAAAGCATGAAGGAGCCAAGGCATGGCTGCGGTAAATGTTACGGATGATGAGTTTGACGGCCTGATCGGAGATTCCGATGTGCCAGTCGTTGTGGATTTCTGGGCTGAATGGTGTGGCCCGTGTAAGCAGATGGCCCCTCACATCGATGCCGTGTCAGAAGAGCTGGCCGGTGAAGTGAAAGTTGCGAAGATCGATGTCGACGCGAATCCGATTGCCCCGTCGAAGTACGGTGTGCGCGGCATGCCGACCCTGATGATCTTCAAGGGTGGCAAGCTGGCTGCGACGCATCTTGGCGCGATGAGCAAGCAGGCCATTACGGACTGGATCAAGCAAAGCGTCTAAGCGCGGATCTGCAGTAGCAATTAAAGAAACGCCGGCTGCGATGCCGGCGTTTTTTTATGCGGCTTGGGATGTCAGGGCGATAAACACGTCTTCCAGATCCGGCGCTTCTGTGACGAGGTCGCCTACGCCGATACCGTTTGCGCGCACCGTTTCCAGCAGGCGGCCAATGCCGGTTTCGCTGGTGCGGAACGTGATGGCCAAATCACCATCCGGGCGCAGTGTGGCGTCCATGCCGGCCAATGCTTCTGGTACAGCGGTCAGCGGCTCCTTCGGCGTGATCACTAGTGTCTTGTAGTCGAGACGCGACAATAGAGTTGGCGTCGGCTCGCAGGCGACGATTTCGCCATGATTCACGATGGCGATGGAATCACACAATTCTTCGGCTTCTTCCAAATAGTGCGTCGTCAGGATGATGGTGGTGCCGTTGTCGTGAAGCTCGCGCACATAAGTCCAAAGAGAGCGGCGTAGCTCAACATCAACGCCCGCGGTGGGTTCATCCAGAATCAGGACGGGCGGATTGTGGACAAGTGCCTTGGCCACCATCAGTCGGCGTTTCATGCCGCCGGATAATTGGCGCACATAGGCGTCTTTCTTGTCGTCCAGTCCGACAGCGGCAAGAATCTCCTCGCTGCGGCGCTCGGATTTGGGCACGCCATAAAACCCGGCCATCAATTCCAGCATTTCCAAGGGCGTGAAGAAAGGATCGGCCACGATTTCCTGGTTCACAACGCCAATCGCCGCACGGCTTTGGCGAGGGTGCTCATCAATATCGAGGCCCCAGATGCTTGCCGATCCCGATGTCTTGTTCACCAGTCCGGCCAGAATGTTGATAAAGGTCGATTTTCCAGCGCCATTCGGACCCAGCAGACCGAAGATCGATCCCCGCGGTACTTGCAGGTTCAGCCCCTTCAATGCGTGCTTTTCAGGCATCTTGCCCGAAGCGCGGTAGATTTTCTGGAGGTCTTTGACTTCAATCGCGAAGTCTGGGGCAGGTTTGCTGGACGACATGCAGGGGACCTTTTCACTCTGTCCATTCGATCTTGCGCCGATTGGCGGTGCGATCTAGGTAGGACCATGTGGCTTCGGTAACAACCATGCCAGCGAAATTGCAGATGGAATTAGAGATCATGTCCACGAACCGCGATGTGCTTGACCCGCCAGAAATCGTCATGGTGAACACCCACCGCGTATCGTGCAATGGTGGTGGAGGTGCCCTCGGGCATCCACGCGTCTGGTACGAGATGGGTGACGAGGATTTCGTTGAGTGCAAATACTGCGACCGTCGCTTCATCCTGATCGGCGGCAAGCTAGACCCGTCGCGCGCAAAATGATTGCAACACACTGATGAGTGAGGTGTCCGAATGCGCGTCCTGATAGCGGGCGGTGGCATCGGGGGCCTTACGGCTGCGCTGGCGTTCGATCATTTCGGTCATGAATGCAGTGTGATTGAACAATCAGGTGTCCTGAGTGAAATCGGGGCAGGCATTCAGCTGAGCCCGAATGGCATGCATGTGCTGAGCAAGCTCGGCGTTTCGGCTCAGATTGCTCGCCATGCGTTCAGGCCAAAGGCGCTCGAAATGCGGATGGGGCGCAGTGGCACACGATTGTTCGACATTCCGCTTCGCAAGGCTGCGATCAATCGCTGGGGCGCGGACTATCTGCATGTCCACCGCGCCGACCTGATTCAGGCGCTCTCCGATACCNTGGCAACGCGGCAACCGAATGCGCTGCGACTGGGCGCGAAAGTCACTTCATACGAGCAGGATGATGCGGGTGTTCATGCTGTCCTCGACTCAGGCGAACGCGTTTCGGGAGATTTATTGGTTGGGGCAGATGGCATCCACTCCGNGATCCGGGCAAAGATGCTCGGTCCGGATGCGCCACGTTATACAGGCATGACAGCCTGGCGAGCCGTAACGCCGGTATCTGACCTGACGCATGTTCCACCCCCGACGGCTGCAGTCTGGACGGGATCCAGACGTCATGCGGTGACCTATCTTCTGAGGGGCGGTAGCCTCGCAAACTTTGTCGGCGTAGTGGAGCGCAAGGCAAAGCATCTCGAATCCTGGACAACTGAGGGTAGTCGGGAAGATGCGCTGGCCGATTTCAGCGGTTGGAACCCTGTCGTGAACGACATTATCCAGAATGCGCCAGTGCTTCACCGCTGGGCTCTGTTTGATCGGGACGAGCTGAAACGCTGGTCGGACGGGCGTGCCGTGTTGCTGGGGGATGCGTGCCATCCGATGNTGCCGTTCCTTGCGCAAGGGGCCGTCATGGCAATTGAGGACGCCTATGTGCTTGCGCGGAGTGTGACTTCGCAGGCCGATTTGCCATCCGCCTTCAAGNCCTATGAAACCTTGCGNAAGCCAAGGACGAGCAAGGTNCAAGCGGGGGCCCGCGCGAATGCCAANCTGTTCCACAAAAGCAATCCGGTGACCAAGCTCTCGACCTATGGCCCTATGTGGGTGGCGGGTCGAATGATGGAGTCCTTTGTTCACGGGCGAAACGATTGGCTGTACGGCCATGATGTAACGGTTGGCTGACTGCGCATCGCTTGTGCGGTGGCGCCGGAACGTGCACTCATTGATTTCATCTGAAACCAAAGCGGGATTTCATGCTTTCAGTTCTCGACCTTTTTCGCGTGGGTATCGGCCCTTCGAGTTCGCACACTGTTGGGCCAATTCGCATTGCCGCGCGCTTTGTTGATGCGCTCGAGCAATCCGGTGCCTTTGACCGCGTGGGTCGTGTTCAGGTCGAGTTACAGGGATCGCTTGCCCTGACAGGTGAAGGACATGCGAGTCCGAAGGCGGTCATGCTTGGGCTGGCAGGCTTCGGACCGGAAACACTCGATCCGGATGAGGCAGAACTGACCGTTGCCCGCATTGGCGAAACTCTGAGTTTGAAACTGGCAGGGCGCATGCCCATCCGCTTCGACCCGGCGACTGATATCATAGTGGCCTGTGACGTTATCCCGGCCCTTCATCCGAACGGGATGCGCCTGACGGCCCATGATGAACAGGGCGGCGTGTTGCTCGACGAGACCTGGTTCTCGACCGGCGGCGGATTCATTGCCTCGCAGCGACAATTGGAGCGGCCGGTAGAAGACGATCTGGTTCCCACGCAAATCAGCGTCCCATACGCCTTCACGTCTGCAGCTGAGCTGATTCAGATGTGCGAACAGGGAGATCTTGCAATTGAGCAGCTTGTCCTTGCCAATGAGGATGTGCTGCGACCCAGAGCTGAGACGATCGCTGCCCTCGATCGGATTGCCGACGTCATGCGCGGCTGCATTGAGCGCGGGCTTGCCAAGGACGGACTTCTGCCCGGAAAGCTGAAGGTGAAGCGCCGCGCTGCGGCGCTTTGGAAAAAGCTCAATGATGATCGCGGATCCAATGAGCGGGAGCAGCTCTTCGACTGGTTGAATGTTTATGCGATGGCGGTGAACGAGGAAAATGCCGCAGGCGGGCAGGTGGTGACCGCGCCGACCAATGGTGCGGCGGGAATCATCCCGGCCGTTATCCAGCATTACTGCTCAGACACTGACGATTCGGTCGATCGCACGCGTCGCTTTCTGCTGACGGCAGGCGCTATTGGAATCCTGTACAAGCAACGCGCGTCGATCTCCGGTGCGGAAATGGGATGCCAGGGCGAAGTCGGCGTTGCCTGCTCAATGGCGGCGGGAGGA
>NZ_NHCK01000017.1:0-17738 GCF_002172815.1 Hyphomonas sp. TMED31
CATGCCGACAGCCACCGCAACGCAAGACGCACTGAGCCACAGTTTGAATTGGTTCTTCATATATTTCCTCCCGTGTTGTGAGCGACCGGTATCTGGGTGTCCGGTTCATGTCTCACTCACGATCAGAATATGCCGCCAAACCCAGCGGAATAGGGGTATAATGTTGTGCGCCGCAGCAAATCTTGAAACCGAATTGCAATGGTTTGCTCATGCCAACGTTGTCGGGGATATGTGAGTGCACCTCAGATATGCCACGAACTGCACACATTTGGTCAGAATCGCTTGGATTGTGGCGTAAATGTTACAGTCGGCAAGAATCCCGCTGTCTCACCAGAAATTGAGGCTGAATCTCTACGTGAAATGATTAGCTTCATAGCCAACCCGCCAAAAAGAGCGGGCTCCGAAATACCCTCCCGGAACTAGAATAAGTACAATCAGGAAACTGCTATGCATCTCAAACACTCTTTGTTTGCGACGGCTTCTGCCGTCCTCTTAATTGCGGCCAACGCTCAGGCCCAGGACGCTCAAACTGCGCCCGAAACTGAGGCGGATCGCCAGTCAGCGATCGACCGCGTCCTTGGTACGGTCACCGTCACCGCGACCAAGAAAAAAGACGTCGAGAACGTCCAGGACGTGCCTGTGGCCGTCACCGCTTTCAACTCTGACACGTTGGACGCACTGAATGTTACCACGCTGGAAAGCCTGTCCTATTCCTCGCCAAACGTGTCTCTGGATGATGTTGGCACCTCTCGCGGCACGGCCAACTTCGCCATCCGTGGCCTCGGCGTGAACTCGTCCATTCCGTCCATCGACCCTGCCGTGGGCGTGTTCATTGATGGCGTGTATATCGGCGTCAACACAGGCGTCGTGGTCGACCTGTTCGATGTGGACAGCATCGAGATCCTTCGCGGACCGCAGGGCCTTCTGTTCGGTCGGAACACGACCGGTGGTGCTGTCGTGCTGAACTCGGGCAATCCAACGGACGAATTTACCTTCAAGGTTGGCGCCAAAGTCGACGGCCCGGTTGATGAAGACCGTGGCGGCGCAAGCGCAACCGTACAAGGCTATGTCTCCGGACCGCTGATCGAAGGCCTGCTGAATGGTAAGATCGGGGCGTCCTANACGTCTGACGCCGGTTACTTTGAAAACCAGTTCAATGGCGACAATCATGGCGAGCTNCAGATNGCNACCTATCGCGGCGCNCTGGAGTTCACGCCAACNGAACGCCTCAGCGTGCTCGGCAAGCTGGAATATACCGATAGCCGTGGCGATGGCCCAAGCGGCCAGAACCGCTCCTATTTTGATCGCGAAACCTTCGACTTCTCGATCAACGAGCCAGGCCTGGCTGAAGCCGAGACGATCTTCGGCTCCATCCGTACAGACTATGATGTTGATTTCGGCAATGGCCGGATCACCAACATCTTCGGCTATCGCGATCTAGACTCCGGCACGGTTGGCGACATCGACGCCACGCCATTCACCCTGTTCCATTCAGGCTCTGAGTTCACGCAGGAGCAGTTCTCCAACGAACTGCGCTATGCCGGCACCTTCGGCAAGGCGGACGTGACCACTGGCCTGTACTATTTCGAACAGGAAATTGCGTACACTGAAACCCGCAACTTGCCGACAACCCGTCCGGCCACACTGCCAGCGTCCATTCCGTGGGGCTTCTATGGTGGCGGTCGTCAGGACCACACGGTCTGGGGTGCTTTCGCCAATGTGGACTATTCCTTCACGGACAAGCTCGTCGCAACATTCGGCCTGCGCTACTCCAATGAGGAAAAGGACGCAGACGTGATCTACATCCGTCCGCGTAATGAGTGTTCTGTCGTAAGCGGCACCTGTTCGCCTGACGGCACGAACGCCCTGATCTCGCTGATCACCGGCGGTGCGGCTCAGGAGCCAAACGGCTTCAGCGACGGCAATGAGTGGTCAAACTGGACGCCAAAACTCGGCCTGCAGTATTTCTGGACAGACAATCTGCAGACCTATGCCCACTATACCAAGGGCTTCCGGTCTGGCGGTTACAACTTCCGCATCACCGACATCCCGATCTTCTATCAGTTCGTGGCTGAAACCGGTGAATTTGGCTTTGACGAGGAAGAAGTCGACGCGTTCGAAGTCGGTTTCAAAACCAGCAGCGAAGATGGCCGCGTTCAGGTCAATGGTGCCCTGTTCCACACAGCGATTCAGAACATGCAGCGTGAGGTCAACACGGCTGGTGCTTCCGGCGTGGTCCAGAACATCATCAACACCGCAGACGCATCCATTACGGGTGTTGAAGTGGACGGCCGCGTCGCCATCGGCGAATCCTGGCTCGCCACGTTCAATGTCGGCATGATCGATGCGTCTTATGACGACGTCTTCTTCGATCTGGACGCTGACGGTGTTGTTGGCTCCAGCGACCTGGCGCTCGACCTGCCGCGCGTACCGCAAGCAACTTGGGGTGTCGGCCTGATCAAGGATGTTGACCTTGGTGATGGCGGCGCGCTGGTTGGACAGGTGAACTACCAGTTCCGTGACCGCATTGCATACACTGACAGCAATTTCGGCTGGATCCAGTCCGCCAATATGCTGGACGCAAACCTGACCTGGGAAACCCCGGTTGATGGTCTTGCGGCTTCCATCTACGGCAAGAATTTGCTCGACGAAGTGCAGGCGGGTAACGACACCCAGCTGCCATTCCCGGGCCCACTCTCGACCGGCAACAACTACCCGTACATGGGTCTGCCGGCAGGTGGCACGTTCTCGCCGCTGAAGAAAGGCCGTCTCGTCGGTCTGGAGCTGACCTACGAATACTAGGATCGATCTCTTACAGAGAATTTCCGGAAAGGGCGGCCCGCGGGTCGCCCTTTTTGCTTTCAGCGCCTATGTAGCGGCCATGACATATTCCCCGCCCATCCTCGACATTGCCGACTTCATCGCCGACCCGGTCGACTCGGCCGATTTCCCTCTGCACAAATTGCGGTACTGGAATGATCGCTGGGCTTCCGCGATTGGTCTCGACACACTCAGTGCCGAGGAACGCGTTGCCCATTTCGGTCGGTTCGAACCATTGCCCAACAATCTCGAGCGCCCTTTGGCCTTGCGGTATCACGGCCACCAATTCGGCACCTACAATCCGCAACTGGGTGATGGTCGTGGTTTCCTGTTCGCGCAGCTGCGCGATGATAATTCACGCCTTCTCGATCTCGGCACGAAAGGGTCTGGCCAGACTCCCTGGAGCCGGCAAGGAGACGGCCGCTTGACGCTGAAAGGCGCCGTCCGTGAGATCCTGGCCGCCAACTATCTTGAAGCCCTTGGCGTCAACACATCCAAACCCTTCGCCGTTGTGGAAACGGGTGAACAGCTGGCGCGGAATGATGAGCCCTCGCCCACACGCTCGGCCGTTCTTACCCGCCTGTCCCATAGTCATATCCGCTTCGGCAGCTTCCAGCGGCTCGCCTATCTGGAACAGGACAAGGAACTTGCCCGGCTGGTGGACTATGTCGTGGCGAACTTCCATCCGGATGCCGATGATGACGACGTGGCTCGGAAAGCGGTCAACATGTTATCGGCCATTTCGTCCGCGACGGGTCATATGATCGGCCAATGGATGGCTGCTGGCTTCGTCCACGGTGTGATGAACACGGATAATTTCAACATCACCGGGGAGACTTTCGATTTCGGGCCGTGGCGCTTCCTGCCCGTATCTGACCCGAACTTCACAGCAGCCTATTTCGACCAGCAGGGTCTCTATCGTTTCGGCCGGCAACCGCTGCAAGGTGGCTGGGCGCTACAGCAGCTTGCCTCTGCCCTCCTCCCACTTGCGACTGCCGAGGCTCTTGCCACCGGGCTGAAGCCTTACGAACGCGCTTATCAGGAAAGCTTCGTCGCCCACACCCACGCTCTACTCGGTCTGGAACCGCTGAAAGACATGCAGGCGGACACAGAATTTCTACAGGCTTTCTATGCCTGGATGACAAACTCAGGCGCCAGCTGGCCGCACACATTCTTCGACTGGTTCGGCGGACGAGACAGCGAAACGCGGGCAGCAGCGTCCCCACAAGCACCGCTCTATTCAGAGGAGGCTTTCGCGCCTGTTCGTGAAAGCCTGTTCTTACGGGATCCCGTTCGCCCGGAACGGCTCAAACATGCCTATTTCAAAGGCCCTGCTCCAGTCAGCCTACTGATTGATGAGGTAGAGGCCGTCTGGGATCCCATCGCAAACTCGGACGACTGGTCGGCGCTGCAAGCGAAGCTGAACCACATCGAGCAGGCGCGCCTTGCCTACGACTGGGCCTGACAAATCAGCCTTCCAGTTCGACATCCCAATAAAGATAATCCATCCATGTTTCATGCAGATGGTTTGGCGGAAACTTTCGCCCGATTTCCTGTAGCTGGTAATTGTTCGGGCGCGCCGGCCGTGATTTGAGCTGCAAATCCGTATGGTGCAACATCTTTCCGCCCTTGCGCAGATTGCAGGGGCTGCACGCCGCGACGATGTTTTCCCAAGTCGTCCGTCCACCCCGTGAGCGCGGAATAACGTGATCGAACGTCAGATTGTCGGTTGCACCGCAATAGGCACACTCGAATCCATCTCTGAGGAACACATTGAAGCGCGTGAACGCAGGCGGACGATCCTGCCGGACAAAATCCCTCAGCGCGATAACGCTCGGCAAACGGAATTCGGTACTCGGACTGCGCACGACATAGTCATATTCTGCAATGATATCGACACGGTCGAGGAAAACGGCCTTCACCACTTCCTGCCAGGGCCACAAGGACAAGGGATAGTAGGAGAGCGGCCTGAAATCAGCGTTCAATACCAGAGCGGGCCGACCGCTCGGTGGGGCCGAAAGAATCTCAGCCATGGATCACCTCCATGAAGCAGAGAACATATGCTTGCTCGAACCGACTGAAGGCGTAGCTCCTTTTCGTCTCGCCCCTGATCTAGGTGATTCACATCATCAGATTATGACAGAAACGGCGTTTTGCAACGCTTTCCGGGCAATCAGGCCTGCGGACTGGCCTGCGATGCCTTGGCGCGTTGATCGTTGATCCAGCCCCACAACATGTGTGCCGCCACGCCCCGATAGGGTCTCCACACTTCGGCATGGGCAGAGAATTCCTTGATTTCCATACGGGTTTCGACTTCGGACAACAGTTTGTGCGCCTCCATCAGGCCGACATCGCCGACAGGAAATGCGTCCATCGCACCGACCGAATAGAGCAGGAACAATTCTGCAGTCCAGGGGCCGATTCCCTTCACCGAAACCAGTTCCTTGCGCGCAAGGTCGAGATCGGAGGCACACACCCGCTCCAGATCCAACGCACCGGATGTGATCGCCTCTGCAATGGACACCATGTGCCGCACCTTGGGGCGGGACATTCCACATGCGCGAATGTCTTCCGGGTCCGCCGCCAGCACGGCGTCTGGTGTGACCTCCCCGAAATAGGTTTCGGTTCGCGCCCAGATCGACCCGGCCGCTTTCGTTGACAATTGCTGATACGCAATCAGTCGGCAAAGCGCGGCATAGCAAGGCTCACCCACCCGCCATGTCGGAACGCCCAATTCGTCATACGCCCGAGACAGCGCAGGATCCGCGGCAGCCAGAGTTTCGCAGGCCGCCTTCAGCTTCCGCCGCGAGGGCGCGGTCAATACCCCGGTTCCGGCAAACGGCCCAGAGGTACCAATCCCATCTTCACTTCATCATCCTTGATGGTGAAGGTGAGGAAGCCGCCATCGGCAGAGGACGTCTCCAGCATTGTCAGCATGGCGTTTTCCTGCTGGCCGAGCCGCCCGGACGATTCCAGTGCGTCACGCAATGCGTCGGCATTGTCGATCCGCACACCCATCGAGCCATTGGCCGCGCCATCCTCATATGCCAGATCGCCCTTCACACCGAGGTCGAGCGGCCCCCAATTCAGCAAGCCTTGCGCAATCTCCACACCCCCATCCTGTTGGATCAGCGCACGATGCAGCCTCTCTGGATTGCCACCGCTTCGGACCCATGCCGGGAAGAATTCGCGCACTTCACCGATCAGGCGGGAAGGGCCCAACGTGTCACCAAGAAATTCCGCCCCCTCTGGCGCGCCATTGATCGTCAAGCGATCCCATTGCAGCGCGATCATCAAATCAGTCTCAGCGCCGTTGCGAGGCGCCAGGTTCAAGGAGAAATTCGCTGCCTCATAGGATTCCCCTTCGATGAGCGCCGTTGCGCTGCCCATCTGCACGCCGATCCGGCGGAATGTATCGGAATTCCATGACACACTGACCGCAGAGGATTTGTCCAGGGTCAGAGTCTGCCGCAGGCCATCTGCCTCTGTCAGCACATTCCGCCCGGGCGAATAGGCAATCACGTGCTGCCAGTTCCANGGCTGCATGACGAGNCGCAATTGTTCGCCTTCCCATCGAGGCGCAGCGGGCGCAGCATAAACCGGGTCATCAACCACCAACTCGAACCGGTAGGGAAAGCCTCCAAGAGACTTGCTGGAATATTCAATCTCGGCGCCAAGCGCTCTTTGCTCAGCGATCCACTGGTCAATGCCCTTGTCCAGCTGAGACTTCGCAATGAACCAATAAGCCGTCCATGCACCGATTGCGATCAGCANCANGNCGAAAGGCAGATACAGCCAGAAACGNGATTTNTTCTGCGCGGNGGACGNTTCNACCATAGGNAGCCCTGAAAGGTATTAGGAAGCGAGGTGTTTCTGCACGTCGCGGCCCTCATCGACAAGAGCGTCAGAGGCTGTTTCCAGATCGGCCTGCAGCCGTGCCATCAATTCTCTACGGGGCAAACCAGCCGGAATGGGCGGCAGAATCTCATAAACGATACGTCCCTTGTTCCGCTTCAGGCCTCGGCCGGGCCAGCACAGGCCCGCATTCGTTGCGACGGGTACAATTGGCGCTTCGATCGCCTTGGCGAGGCCAGAAATTCCAGCAGCATGATAGGCAGGCGCAGCACCTGGCTCCGTGCGTGTCCCTTCCGGGAAGATCACGATCTGCCGACCGTCTTCCGCGCGCACTTTAGCAGCTGCAACCATCTTCTTCAGCGTTCGCGTATTCCCGGCCCGGTCGATCGGAATCATCGCCGTCTTCAGCGCGTACCAGCCCAGAAACGGATACCAGAGCAGCTCCTGTTTCAGAATGATCGCCGGGGCAGGCATGACAAGGAACGGAATGAACACATCCAGCATGCAATTGTGCTTGCCAGCATACAGCACCGTGCCGCGCGGCATGTGCTGGCGCCCCCGGATCTCCACTTCGATTCCGCAGATCACCCGAAGTCCGAAGATCAGTCCGCGCGCATATATGCTGATTGCCCAGAACGCCACGGATTTCGGCAGAAGCAGTGCCGGCAGGAACAGGATGCCCAGCACGGCCATCAGGCCATACATCCAGATCACGAAGAGNAGCGAGCGAAACATCATCATGCGGGTATCAGATAGGTCAAACTTCGAGAGTCGTCACCCGCCACTTCGCCCATTCGAGGAAGACACCTCGAAATGACCCCGGATCGCTCCAGATACGAGACGGGTCATTCACCGTGCGCACAGGCCAGGCGATCAGTTCCAGATCCGGCATGGCCTTCTTCAGCACGATCAGGCTGCGCGGCATGTGATAATCGGAGGTGACGATGATCAGGCTCTTGTAACCTCGCTCATAGGCCCAGGCCGCCGTCTCATCTGCATTGCCCAGCGTGGTCTCGGCCATATAGCCAATATCGACGCAGCATGCCCAGACCTCCTCGGATCCGCCTGCCAGCGCGATCAAGTCCGCTTTCGGCACATCGGGGTTCACGCCTGAAATCAGCATCCTTCTGCCCCGACCTTTTCCGACGAGTTCCACGCCCGCGGCGATCCTGAGACCTGATCCCCCCGTCAGCGCGACAATCGCATCGGCCGTCACGTCCGGCGAACGGTCTGCATTGGCCGCGCGATTTGCAAACAGCACAAAATCAGCAATCGCCAGAACCAGCCCCGCCAGGAACAGGGCCGGCACCACGCCGATACGTCGTTTCCGCAATCGTTGTTCGCCGCTCACATCACACTCTTCAGGGAACGGATAACTGTAACACGCGCCGCAATGCGCGCGGCCAGCCCCGCGATCACCGGGGTCAGCACCAGGATCAGTAAATCAACAATATCGAGACTCAGTACGGGCAAAAGACCTGATCGCGCTCCGCTGGAATGCACCCCGAAGATCATCGCCGCCGCCGCGCCAAGCGCGAGCAAAGCGCCAACTGCCCCTGCCCTCAGCCCCAGAAGCCAGAAACGGCGCTCGAACAGCCCGGCAATGTAGCGATCGCGCGCGCCGGCCAGATGCAGCACATCAACAATATCCCTCCGCGCCAACAGCGCCGCATGCGTTGCAAACGCGATGACGGCCACGGCCGTTGATGCCAACAGAGCTACGGCAGTCAGCGCCACAAGACGCGCGATCGCCAGCATCCTTCGGACATCCCCTGCCCAATCGGCATGTTCGTCCACGGCATGTGCATATCCGGCCTCCGTCAGACGCCGTTCAAGCGTTGGCCCCATGAATTGCGTGTCCGGTTCAGCGGTGACGGCGATCAGCTGCGGCAAGGGCAGGCTTTCCGGCAGGCCCCGGCTGCCAAAGTTCGGCTCCAAAAGCGCATCAATTTCCTGTTTGGACAGAAGCCGCGCTTCGCGCACGCCTTCGGTTGCCTCAATCAATTGCCGCGCCTCTTCGGCGCCGCGCCGGTCTGCATCCGGCAGGGACACTGTCAGTTCCCCCTCAACCTCAGCCGTCCAGCTGCGCGCAGCGCCATAAGTCGACTTCGCCGAGAGCGTTGCCAGTGCGGCCAGGAAGCAGAGCGCACCGACGACGAAGAACAGCGCCATTTCGCGCGCATCCTCTACAGGCAGAAGCGGGGTTTCCTTTGCCATGCCTAATCCACCGTCTTCACGATATCGGTCCGGCGACGCGCCGCCGGGCCATATTCGACATCCTGGACCAGCAGGCCATGCTGNAGCCGGAAAACCGGCGCATCGACCTGCCGCACGAGGCCCAAATCATGCGTGGCGATGATGACTGTAGTCGCTCGCCGCTTGTTAAGCTCAAGGAAGAGGCGCATCAGGCGCGCGCCCATTTCCGGATCNACATTCCCGGTCGGTTCGTCTGCGATNAGGATATCCGGCTGGGTCACCACGGCACGGGCGATGGCAACGCGCTGCTGCTCCCCGCCGGACAGGGTTGGCGGGCGCGAATGCATGCGTTCTCCAAGGCCGACCCAGGCCAGCAGCTCCTCNACATCATGGCGATAGCTCGCTTCCTTGCGCCCCAGAACGCGCAGGGGCAGCGCAACATTCTCGTACGCGGTCAGATGATCCAGCAGGCGGAACTCCTGGAACACGACCCCAACCCGCCGACGCAGCGCAGACAACTGGTCGCGCGTCAGGCGGCTGGTTGGTCGGCCGAACAGTGAAACTTCGCCACGTGTCGGCTTCAGTGCCAGATAAAGCAGTTTCAGCAGGCTGGTCTTGCCCGCGCCGGAGGCTCCGGTCAGAAAGCTGAACGATCCGGGTTTCAGGACAAGATCAATCCCGCTAAGGATGTCTTCCGACGTGTCGTAACGCAGCGAGACGCCATCAAGGCGCACGGCGACATCGTCAAAAAGGTCATGGCGGGGAAGGGTCATCAGCTCCTATCCTGTGCTCGTTCGAGTGGATTATTGGGGCGAATTGCGGGAAACACCAAGTCATGATCCTCACTTGTCCCCATTGTGAAACCCAGTATTTCGCCGATGACTCAACAATCGGTGAAAGTGGCCGCACCGTGAAGTGTGCCGCATGTGGTGGATCATGGTTTGTTGAGCCGAAAANCCTTGACGAAACCGTGCGCCGAACCCCTGCCGCCGCGCACGAAATNTACCGCGAGAANGTCCGCGCCCAGCGTCGTCGGCGCAGCCGGACCGCCGCCCTGCTCTCCTGGCTCATCACAGCCGCCATCTTTTTTGCGCTAGGCGTCGGCGCCATCGTCTACCGCAATGAAGTGGTGAAACTCTGGCCGGAAGCGGGCAGCGCCTACAAGCAGATCGGCTTCAAGGTGAACCGGTTCGGGCTGGAATTCGAAGACATCGAGCGCAGCCGCACCTTCAATGACACCATCCCGATCGTCACAGTGTCNGGCAAGGCGTTGAACGTGTCCCACTCAACCGTCGATTCGCCCGCTGTGCGTGTGGACCTGAAAGACGAAATCGGACTCGTGGTCGCTACCACCTATGGCCGCATCAGCCCGGCGCAGCTGGGCGCAGGCGAATCCGGCAGCTTCCGCGTGGTCGTGGAACAAGCGCCGATGGAGAGCTTCGAAATCGAACTCAAATTTGTCGACTTGTCTGAAATTCCGGCAGAGGCGCCTGAACCTGACATGCCAAGCGAGCCTGCAAATTCAGCTGAAATGGACGCCGCCGAAGAATGACCGACATGCCGAAAATCGAGGTGATCGTGCCAGAAGACGAACTTCTGGCGGAGATCGATAAACTGGCCGAAACGCTGGCCCCGCGCCTGACGGGCGAATGGACTGTTGTTTCCATTCTGATCGGCGCAACACCGTTCACATCAGACCTGATGAAAGCCCTCGCCCGGCGCGACATTCACCCCACGCTCGACGTGATCTGGCTGGAATCCTATCGCGATGCGCGGGAAAGCTCGGGCCGCGTCGTTGTGCGCGCAGACCTCGCCCGGTCCGTGAAGGACAAGGGCGTAATCATTCTGGATGATGTGTTCGATACGGGCCGCACGCTGGCCTTTGCCAAGACACACATGCTGGCCAAGGGCGCGCGCGAAGTCATCACCTGCGCTCTCACCCAGAAACCCTGGGCCCCGCGCGGCGAAAACGGGGTCGATTATTGCGCCATTGATGCGCCCGGGCGCTACCTTGTCGGCTATGGCATGGACGATGCCGGCAAATATCGCGGCCTGCCCTATATCGGCGCACTGGACTAGGGCCGCCCGGATCGGTTTCCGTCGAAATTACAGAATTGACGGAATCACGCGGTCTGGTGGGCGGTGGCCATCGGCGAAGGTCTTGATGTTGATGATGACCTTCTCGCCCATCTCCGTGCGGCCTTCGATCGTGGCCGAGCCCATATGCGGCAACAGCACGACATTCGGCAGGCCGAACAATTCCTCGTTCACNGTCGGCTCGCGCTCGAACACGTCGAGGCCCGCTCCGGCAATCTTGCCCGCCTTCAGCGCGCGGGCCAGCGCTGCTTCGTCGATCACCTCACCGCGCGCCGTATTCACGATATAGGCTTCCGGCTTCATCAGTTCGATCCGGCGCGCATTCATCAGGTGAAAAGTCGCCGGCGTGTGCGGGCAGTTTACCGAAACAATGTCCATGCGCGACAGCATCTGGTCGAGGCTGTCCCAATAGGTCGCTTCCAGCAATTCCTCNATGCGCGGGCTGACNGGNTTGCGGTTGTGATAATGGATCTGCAGGCCGAACGCCTTGGCGCGGCGCGCAACGGCCTGGCCAATCCGGCCCATGCCGATGATGCCGAGCCGCTTGCCGGCGAGCCGACGCCCCATCATCCAGGTTGGGGTCCAGCCATCAAAGCCGCCTGAATTCATCACGTCGGCGCCCTCGAACAGGCGGCGGGGCACAGACAGGATCAGCGCCATGGCCACATCTGCCGTGTCATCGGTTAGCACGCCGGGCGTATTGGTCACCGTGATGCCTCGCTGCACCGCGCTCTGCACATCGATATTGTCGACCCCTGCCCCAAACTGGGCGATCAGGCGCAGNTGCTCTCCCGCGCGGGCCATGACGCGCCCATCCAGGCGGTCTGTCACCGTGGGCACCAGAACGTCCGCGCTCTGCATCGCCTCAACCAGTTCTTCCTGCGTGAAGGGGTGATCATCATCATTCAGCTTCGCATCGAACAGCTCTTTCAAGCGCAATTCGACTGGGGCGGGCAGCTTGCGGGTGACGACAACTTTCAGCTTCTTCGCGGACATAGGGACTCTTTTTGCAAATATTCTCAATCGGGCCTTAGCAGAGGGATCGGGACACGCCAACGCTTCATGTTTTACACAAGATTCATTTGCGTATGGAATTCTAGCCCCTCGCAGACATGGGAAAAGACTGCACATGAAGCGGGCAGTGGTCATCTTAACGGGCTTTCTCGTCGCGAGCGCTGCGGCGTTTGCGCAAGGGGCCGACTATGTCCGCGTCAGCAAATTTTCCGGTAAGGAAGTNCCGCGTTTCGAAACNCTGAAATACAACGCCGTGAATGGCCGCGCCGGCCCAAGCCGGGACCACCCCATTGTCTGGCGGTATGAGCGCAAGGGCCTGCCTCTGCTGATCATCAAGGAAAGNCAGAACTGGCGCCGCGTGCGCGACCCGGAAGGGGCCGAAGTCTGGGTTCACGCCCGCATGCTGGAGCCTGACACGATCGCGATGGTCCAGTCCGACACGGTCATGCACAAGGCACCGGACGCGATGAGCCCGANAGTTGCGCGCCTTGAGGCCACCGTGCTGGTCGAACTCGACGGATGTGGCCAGGGTTGGTGCAAGGTAACGGCCAAGCACTACAAGGGCTTTGTCCCGACGACCGCGCTCTGGGGCGACAATACCAGCGCCGCTGCGCTGTAAGCCAACACACTCCGACACCCCATCAGAGTTGACAATCCGGGCCGCACAGGCTCGAACGGCGACTTGCGCTTGAATGAACAAGGGAACCGCCATGTCCGGACCGCACGATTACCACACGCCTCAATCCTCCTATTCCAAGGAAGACCTGCTGAAATCCGGCGCGGGCGGCTATTTCGGACCTGGCAATGCCCAATTGCCGATCCCGCCGATGCTGATGATGGACCGGATCACCGAAATCACCATGGANGGTGGCGAGTANGGCAAGGGCAGCGTGATCGGCGAGCTCGATATNACGCCGGACCTCTGGTTCTTCGAATGCCACTTNCCCGGCGACCCTGTNATGCCCGGTTGCCTNGGCCTTGATGCCATGTGGCAGGCCGTAGGCTACTGGCTCGGCTGGTCCGGCAGCCCCGGCAAGGGCCGCGCGCTCGGCGTNGGCGAAGTGAAGTTCACCGGGGAAATCACGCCGGACAAGAAACTCGTGAAATATGTCATCGACATCAAACGCGTGCGCCGCGGCAAGCTGAACCTCGGGATCGCTGACGGTCGCGTCTATGTCGACGGCGAACACGTCTACACTGCCCTCGACATGAAGGTCGGCCTCAAGAACGTGCTCTAGTGCGCAGGCCTTCATGCGCATTGCACAAAATGCGCCCAACAAGCCTGCCCCATGACAGACTGACGGACCTGCGGTACTTTCCCCTCTTGGGAGAAAAGGGGACACCGCATGGCCTATTGGAAAACAGGCACGATTCTTACAGCTGCTGTGCTGGCGCTCGGCGGCGTTGACCTGGCGGAGCGGCCTCAGCAGGCCCCTTTCCCGGATCCCGTTCTTTTGTCAGGCGAGTCCTGTCTCGGCAGCGAAAGCAGTGCTCGGCGCCTGGGCCTGTTTCTGGGCGCAGCGCGCGCCTATGCGGAGGCCGGAAAGATCGGCAACAATTTCGCCGCAGGTTTGACCGCGCCGGTGATCACCTATCCCATCACCACCAAATCCGCAGACGCGCAGCATCTTTTCGACCTTGGTCTGTCCCTTGTGATCAGCTTCAATCATGACGCCGCGATTGATGTATTTCGTCAGGCGCAGGCAGCTGACCCGGACTGCGCGATGTGCCNTTGGGGCGAGGCGTTTGCGCGGGGCAGCAACCTGAACGTGGCGGTTGGCGAGGATGCCCTTCAGTTGGCACACGATGCGGCGCAGGCTGCCAAGCTTCGGGCCTCCGACACACCCGGTCTTGAGCAGGTGCTTATCGACGCAACGATCGCCCGGTATCCGCTCACCGAAGAGGGCGGTGTCGCGGAAGACCCGATAGCCTTCGCGGACGCAATGGCGCTGGCAGCGGTGCGATTTCCCAATGATGATCTCGTTCTCTCCCTCGCCGCCGAAGCGGCCATGAACACCCAGCCNTGGGACTATTGGGAGGCGGATGGGCACACGCCGAAAGGCCGGACAGCAGANGTCATCACGACGCTGGAAACCGTGCTGAACAGAAATCCGGAATTCGTCCACGCCATCCACCTCTACATCCATGCCACCGAGGCGTCCGATGATCCTTGGCGTGCAATNGAGACCGCTGAACACCTGCCGCAGCTTGCCCCGCAATCCGGCCATCTCGTCCACATGCCTTCACATCTCTGGTACCTGACCGGCCAGTGGAAGCGGTCGATGGAGTCCAATCTGGCGGCCGCGCAGGCTGACGAGCTCTATATTGCGAGCGGCAACGCCCCGCCGCTCTATGAGTATGGATACTATCCTCACAATCTCCATTTCATCCTGACATCGGCGATGATGGCCGGGGACGGAATGACCGCTTTGTCGACAGCCTCCAAACTGGACGCAGCACTGCCACAGGACATGTCCTCGCTTGCGCCGTGGATCACCCTGATCCGTCCGTCCGCCTACTATGCCCACGCGCAGTTCTCGGCCCCGGAAACTGTGTTGAGACTGCCCGATCCGGGCACAGAGTCCGTCATGGACAAGATTGCCTGGCACTATGCGCGGGGGCTGGCCTTCGCAGCTGAAGGCGACACCGCCAGCGCACAGTCCGAAACCGACCAGATTGATGCTCTAGTCTCCAGCGAGGGCGTGGCGGAACTGGAAGCACAATACCTTCCGGCGGGCGACATCGCCCGGATCTCATCTCTGGTCATATCCGCTCGGATCGCCGCTCAGGATGGCGATTTGCCTTCCGCCATTTCGCTGATGGAGCGCGCCGCAGACCTGCAGGATGCGCTGCCCTATAGCGAGCCGCCAATCTGGTACTATCCCGCCCGCCAGACACTTGCCGCGATGCTGCTTCAGGATGGTCAGACGGATCGGGCCGAGCGCATGTTCCATCGCGCCCTGCTGAAATCCCCGAACAATGCCCATGCCCTTTACGGCCTGTGGCAGACCTACAAGGCAAAGGGCGACCGCCGGTCTGCGCGCTACGCCAAACACCTGTTCAAGAAGGCATGGATGGGGAAGCGCGGCACCACACCAGACCTGATGCGGCTCTGATTGATTTGGTCCAGCAGACTGTCCCGTCCGCGCAAAACACCGCCCGAAACTTGACGGGCAAAGCGGGGATGCCTAGCGGTTTCCCGTAGAGACATTCACCAAGAGAGGCTTTCCCACATGGCTGATGACTGGACCCCGCCGGCAGGCGATCTGATGAAAGGCAAGCGCGGCATCGTAATGGGCGTCGCGAACCAGAACTCCATCGCCTGGGGCATTGCCCGCCAGCTCGCCGCGCAGGGCGCCGACATCGCCTTCACCTATCAGGGCGAGAACCTTGAGCGCCGCGTCCGCCCGCTGGTCGAAAGCATCGGCATGGATTTCATGATCCCGGCAGACGTGACCGATGACGCCTCGATGGATGCCGCCTTCGACGCCGTGAAAGACAAATGGGGTAAGATCGATTTCCTCGTTCACTCCATCGCCTTTGCCGGCAAGGACGAGCTGCAAGGCTCGATGGTCGCCAACACGACCCGCGAAGGATTCCGCCGCGCGATGGATATTTCGGTCTTCAGCTTCATTGACACAGCCCGCCGCGCCAGCGAGATCATGCCCGATGGCGGCGCAATGATCTGCATGACCTATCTCGGAGCAGAGCGCACCGTGCCCTCCTACAATGTCATGGGCGTTGCCAAGGCCGCGCTCGAAGCCGCAACCCGCTATGCCGCGCGCGATCTCGGCCCGCAGGGCATCCGCGTCAATGCGATCTCGGCCGGCGCGATGCGCACGCTCTCCCTCGCCGGTATCCGCGGCGGCAAGAGCCTGATGGGCACGGGCCGCGACTGGTCTCTGTTGAAGGAAGACACGCGCATGGAAGGCGTTGCAGGTGCAGCGCTCTACCTGCTCTCAGAACTCGGCCACTCCGTCGCCGGTGAAGTCCACCATGTCGACGCCGGCTTCCACGTCGTCGGCGTCCCGGATCTGCCGGAAGAGTAGTACGCGCTGGCCCAATCTTGGGGAGCGGACTCCTAAACCTAAGCGTGTTGTGCTATGCTTCTCCCTCAAGCTGGGAGGGAGATAACCATGTTACGTATCGCGTGTTCAGCCATGACAGCGGCGCTGCTTTTGGCAGGGTGTGGAGAGACTGCCGCAGAGAACCCCGAACCTGATGCCTCGGCGGAGGAAAGTCCGACGTGTCCGGCCTACGATCCACGCAACGGAAGCGCCGTGATCGACTTCATGCCGGGCATCGTTAAACCTCCAGTGCTGAAGATCCAGTTTCTGGTCGATGCACCGAATGACGGCGACGCGTACGAACTCGAATTTGAGAGCATCCAGGAGTCAGCGCCTCCGAGCTACGTCTTCGATCTTAAGCGCACTGAAACAGGCATGCTCCGCGTCATCACCGAAACGTCCGTTGGATACACTCAGTCGGACTTTCCTGAGTCGGAACTCCGCTCAATCGTGATCAATTGCGAAGGCAATCGGTTCTTTGAAATCGAACCGGTGGAAGTTGTACAGTAGCGATCACGCTTCTGTAATCGCCCGGAACTCCTGCCCGTCTGCCCTGTTGGTCTGGCGAACCCATTCTGACAGGAGACTTCCATGTCCAACATCTTTCTTATCGGCGCCACGGGCGGCGTCGGCAGCCGCCTCGGCCCGAAACTCGTGGGCGCCGGCCACGCGGTCAAAGGCCTGCACCGCAAGCCTGAACAGGCGGGCGATCTGCGCGACCAAGGGGTCGAGCCGGTCTATGGCAATATCATCGACATGACGGCTGATGACATCGCCAGCGCGATGACTGGGTGCGACACAGCCATCTTCTCCGCTGGGGCGGCCGGATCAGGCCGCGACAAGACCACGGCAATCGATGGCGAAGGCCCGGAAAAGCTGATCGAGGCTGCGCGCGCCACGGGCGTGAACCGCATCTACATGGTTTCCGTCATCATGGATGCCGGACGCGACCGCAACACGAGCGATGATTTCGAGCACTATATGGCCATGAAGCGCCGCGCCGATGCGGCCCTGGCCACCAGCGGCATCGACTACGTCATCCTGCGCCCCGGCACGCTGAAAGACGATGATGGCGACGGCAAAGTCAGCGCCGGGCGCGCCATCACCTATGGAGACGTGGCCCGAGGCAATGTTGCGGCGACGCTGGCCGAACTGATTAACACGCCCGAGATCACCAATGAGATCATCGAGCTGACAAATGGCGACACTCCGATTGCAGAGGCAGTCGCCAGCCTGAAACGGGGCTGACACGCCCGCGCCGCCATATCATGATGCCGCTCAACATCTCGGAGGGGCATCATGAAAACCAGCACCGACACCCACGTCCCGCTCAGCAGTTTCCCGCATTATCCTGAAGAGGAAATGCTGCGCCGGGCAGTGGCGTTTCAAGACTCCCTGGCCACCCGCCGATCGGTCAGGGATTTCTCGGACGCGCCCGTCCCGCGCGAAATCATCGAGGCCTGCATCGCCACGGCCGGCTCCGCCCCGTCCGGCGCAAACCACCAGCCCTGGTTCTTCGCTTGTGTGAACAGCGCCGAAAAGAAGCGCGAGATCCGCGAAGCGGCCGAGGCCGAGGAACGCGAATTCTATTCAGGGCGCGCCGGGGAAGACTGGCTCGACGCGCTCGCGCCCATCGGCACGGATGCGGACAAACCCTATATGGAAACAGCGCCTTGGCTGATCTGCATC
>NZ_NHCK01000018.1:0-21911 GCF_002172815.1 Hyphomonas sp. TMED31
AGGAGAGGCCCGATGGCCAAGGCAAAGTTTGAACGCAACAAGCCGCACGTCAACATCGGCACGATTGGCCACGTTGACCACGGCAAGACGACGCTGACAGCAGCGATCACGATGACGCTTGCAGAGCAGGGCGGTGGTGAGAAGCGGTCCTATGAGGACATCGACTCCGCGCCGGAAGAGAAAGCCCGCGGCATCACGATCAACACGGCGCACGTGGAATACGAGACGGAAAACCGTCACTACGCCCACGTGGACTGCCCGGGACACGCTGACTACGTCAAGAACATGATCACGGGTGCTGCCCAGATGGACGGCGCGATCCTGGTTGTGAACGCGGCTGATGGCCCGATGCCACAGACCCGCGAGCACATCCTGCTGGCGCGTCAGGTCGGCGTGCCGGCCCTGGTTGTCTTCCTGAACAAGGTTGACCAGGTTGACGATGAAGAGCTGCTCGAACTGGTCGAGATGGAAGTTCGCGAATTGCTGTCTTCCTACGACTTCCCGGGCGACGACATTCCGATCGTAGCCGGCTCTGCGCTGGCAGCTGTTGAAGGCCGCGACGACAATATCGGCAAAGAGAAAGTTCTCGAGCTGATGGCGGCTGTCGACGACTACATCCCGACGCCAGAGCGTCCGCTGGACAAGCCATTCCTGATGCCGGTCGAGGACGTGTTCTCGATCTCCGGCCGGGGTACGGTTGTGACCGGCCGCGTTGAGCAGGGCGTCATCAAGGTGGGTGAGGAAATCGAGATCGTCGGTATCCGCGACACCGTGAAAACAACCTGTACCGGCGTTGAAATGTTCCGCAAGCTGCTCGACCAGGGCCAGGCTGGCGACAACATTGGTGCGCTGCTGCGCGGTATCGACCGTGAAGGCGTTGAGCGTGGTCAGGTCCTGTGTAAGCCAGGCTCCATCACGCCGCACACCACGTTCGAGGCAGAAGCCTACATCCTGACGAAAGAAGAGGGTGGCCGTCACACGCCGTTCTTCTCCAACTATCGTCCGCAATTCTACTTCCGTACGACGGACGTGACGGGTGTTGTGACCCTGCCGGCCGACAAGGAAATGGTTCTGCCGGGCGACAACGTCAAAATGGACGTCGAGCTGATCCAGCCAATCGCCATGGACCAGGGCCTGCGCTTCGCGATCCGCGAAGGTGGCCGTACCGTCGGCGCCGGCGTGGTCTCCGCGATCAAAAAGTAAGACTTGCCCCCATCAGGCAAGACCGAGACAAGGCCGTCCCATCCGGGGCGGCCTTTTTTCTTGGGGGGCGGGAAATCTGCAACATTCTGCGACACTTCCAGAGATATCCGCCAAATTGCTGCAAGAGCTGCTCGCTAATATGAGTGCATGACCCAGCGCATCGACTTCCTCATTGCAGGCGTTCAGAAAGCCGGCACCACATCGCTCGATTCCTATCTTCGCCAGCATCCGGATATCTGCATGGCAAAGAAGAAGGAGCCGCATTTCTTCGACAAGCGTCCGCCGACCGGCATTACGAAACTCGATTACTGGCTGTATCATCGCCAGTTCGACTGGAAAGCCTGGCGCGACGGATGTGTTCTGGGCGAAGCGACACCGATCATCACCTGGTGGAATGGGGCTCTGGAACGGGTGTGGACCTATAACCCGCTGATCCAGGTGATTATCATTCTGCGTGACCCGGTCGAACGGGCCTGGAGCCATTACCGGATGGATTGCCGACTCGGGCGCGAGACGATGCCCTATCCGGAAGCGATCCGGCAGGAGCGGGAGCGGGCGCGCAGGGCATTGCCTCGGCAGGATCGTGAACGCTCCTATCTGGCGCGCAGTTATTATGCGCCACAGATCCGGGAATTGCGCCGGTTGTTTTCCGATGACCAGCTATTGTTTCTCCGCAGTGAGGATTTGGCAGATGCGCCGCAGTCCCAGCTGGATCAGGTGTGCCGGTTCCTGAACCTTACCCCGCATCGCTTTGAGGTCGCCGACCGGCTGAATGCCGCGCCGGACAATGACCGGATGAGCCAGGATGACCGCGACTATCTGCGCCGTGTGTTTGAACACGATGCCGCCGAGACGCGGGCGCTATTGGGATGGGACCAGGGTAGCTGGTGTGTGTGAGGGCAGGGTGTGTGAAGCCCCGCCCCCTTGATGCGGTCTTGAATGTCCCTTGAACGCAATGGATTGCATGCGTCCCCCCACCCAGACCTGCGATCAGGGTTCTGCTTAAACGCGACCGCCAATTTACCGCATGCCCCCTTGGGGGGGTATTCTGTAAAACAAGGCCGAAACATGGCGCTTGTCGCAGGCCGCAGCCTGGTTAATATGGAGACAAGATCCCCATGCCGCGCGCATTCGGAGTTTTATGTCCCACACGCATCGCTATTTCGAAATGCTCGGCGCAGCGTATGAGGTGCCGAGTGAAGCCGACCGGTTTGACGCTTTCCTGGATGCGGCCATGGCCTATTTCTTCGGAAACGAAGNCGNCAGCGGCCAGNTNGCCGAGGATGTGCCGCGCCATTCCGGGGATGACGCCAAGCTGGAANCCCATCGCGAGCGGATCAGCGCGCTGATTGAAGAGGCCTCCCGCCGGGAGGTCGCGGGGGCCGACAGTTTCCATGCCGTGCTGGAAGTGTCCGCGCGGACAGGNTTGGTGACCGGCAACGATTCGGCGGCGCAGCTGACCGGGCAGACCTTTCCGTGCCGACTGGATGATTTGCCCCTGGACAGTATGGCCATCGCGATGATCCGTCAGGCCAAACGGACCAACCAGCCCCAGACCCAGGATCGCATCGTCCTGACCGATGTCGAGTCTGACATGGAGGCGGATCGTTCCCGGGCCTGCCTCGCACTGATCCAGAGGCCGAAGGATTTGAACGACATCGTTCAGGTGTCGCTGTCNTATATCCANTGGTCGNCGGAACTGATGGCGAGNTTGCGGGCCGCATTNGGGCTGACCGCGAGCGAGACGGAAATCCTCGAAGGGTATCTGGGCAATCTCAGCCAGAAGGAGATTGCCAGCAAAAGAGGGCGGGCGCTNGAAACCATCAAGGGCCAGTCAAAGAGTATTCTTCGGAAGACGGGCTGTGCGCGCATGTCCGACGTGGTGCAGCTATGCGCCAGCATTGCGTTCCTGATGCGGCAATTGCCGAGCGAAGCGCCGACCCAAAGCGCGGAAACCTGGGTGACGCCGACGCGCGGCATGTCCTTCCTGAACCTGCCGGATGGCCGACAACTGGCATGGTACAGGATCGGATCCGGCAGCCGCCCCGTCCTGTTCGTGCATGGCTATATGCAGGGGCCGTTCTTCACGCCGGATTTCCTGCGCCGATTGCGGGAGGCAGATATTTGCCTGATTGCGCCGTCCCGGCCGTGTTTTGGCTATACGAGCCCAAGCCGGACGCGCGACAGCCATGATCAGACCGTGNTACGCGACGCNCTCGCCCTGCTTTATCATCTCGGCCACACCCGGATCAGCCTGTGCGCCCATCATGGCGGCGCGCCGCATGGGTTCCGCATCGCGAAAGCCCTCGGCGACCGGCTGGNCGGCATGTTGGTTGTGGGCGGGACGATCCCGTTCGACGAAGAGACCCATCTTCCCGGTATGAACCCGATGAGCCGCTTTGCGGCAGCCGCGTCGCGTCATGCGCCTTCGGTCATGAAGATGGCGCTGTCTGTCGGCCTGCCNGTCTATCGACGCCGCGGAACGACAGCGTTTCTGAAGAAGCAGTTTGCGCGCTCNCCCCGCGATCTGGANNCTCTGGANGANCCGATCTTGCGAGAAGTGCTGTCTGAGGGCCTTTATCACGCCGTGGAGCAGGGGACAGAGGCCTGGACCCGCGACGGCTCGACTGTGATGGCCGACTGGCGCGCCGATCTGGATTCGGTCACGACTCCGCTGACCTGGCTGAAAGCCGGGGAAGACACGGTGATCTCGACGGAGCATGTGCAGGCCCTGCTGGGGCATCGGGAAAATGTGGACCTGAAGATCCTGCCGGGACATGCGCTGAACCTGATTCACACNGCGCCNGATGATGTGTGCGAGGCGCTGGCACAGATCGCATAGTCTTTCAGGCGCCATTCCGGGAGAATATCCGGCGTCGTGGGCCTGTGACTCTTTCTGCATAAAAGCGTCACGACTCAGTTGACGGGCGCTCGCCGATCCCATAAACCCCCGACTTCGCCGGGATGGCAGCGCTTTACATAGCGAACGCTCCCTCGAAACAGACAATTAATCCCACGTAACGCCCTGGGCCAAGGTTGGCCTCGTTGGGGCTAACGTGTTTTGTGCGGACGGACCGAGACGATGGAACGACAGAATATCCGGATCAGGCTAAAGGCCTTCGATCACCGCGCCCTCGACATGTCGGCGAAAGAGATTGTGAGCACGGCCAAGCGCACCGGCGCTGAGGTCAAAGGTCCGATCCCGCTCCCGACCCGTATCGAGCGCTTCACCGTTAACCGCTCTCCTCATATCGACAAAAAGTCGCGCGAGCAGTTTGAAATCCGCACCCACAAGCGGATCCTCGACATTGTAGACCCAACCCCGCAGACCGTGGACGCGCTGATGAAGCTCGACCTGTCGTCCGGCGTTGGCATCGAAATCAAACTTGAGGGAGGCCGCTAATGGCTCTGCCAGCACCCCGTTCCGGCGTGCTTGCCCGCAAGGTTGGCATGACACGCGTATTTGACGAGANTGGCCGCCACGTGCCGGTCACCGTCCTGTCGCTTGATGGCTGCCAGGTTGTAGGCGTGCGCACTGAAGAAGAGCGCGCCGTGAAGACCAAGAAGGGTGGCGACGTCACCCGCACGGACGGCTACAAGGCTGTTATTCTCGGCATTGGNGAAAAGAAGGCGAAGCGCACCACGAAGGCGCTGCGCGGCCAGTTCGCGAAAGCCGGTGTTGCGCCAAAGCGCAAGCTCAAGGAATTCCGCGTATCCGGCGACCTGCCGGAAGTCGGCTCCGAGGTCCTGGCTGACCATTTCGTTCCGGGTCAGAAAGTCGACATCGCCGGCATNACGATCGGTAAGGGCTTCGCGGGTGCGATGAAGCGCTGGAACTTCGGTGGTCTNCGCGCTTCCCACGGTGTGTCCATCTCTCACCGTTCACACGGTTCGACTGGTATGAACCAGGATCCGGGCCGCGTGTTCAAGAACAAGAAAATGGCCGGTCATTACGGCGTCGAGCGTGTCACCACGCAGAANCTTGAAGTGGTTCGCACCGACGTTGATCGCGGCCTGATCCTGGTCANGGGCGCTGTCCCAGGCCATGACGGCAGCTATGTCGAAGTTCGCGACGCTGTGAAGAAAGCTCTTCCGGCAGACGCTCCGGCAGCTGGCTCCTTCAAGGCTCCGGGCGCAGNAGACGCTCCGGCGGCTGAAGCAACTGAAGAGGGTGCTGAATAATGGAACTCGCAGTCAAAACCCTCGCCGGCAAGGCGGCTGGAAACATCACGGTCGATGATGCCATCTTCGGCATCGAAGAGATCCGTGGTGACATCCTGCAGCGCACGGTCCGCTGGCAGCTGGCAAAGCGCCAGGCTGGCACGCACAAGACCCAGACCCGCGGTGAAGTCTCCGTCACGACGAAGAAGTACATCCGCCAGAAAGGTTCCGGCGGCGCACGTCACGGCTCCAAGAACGCGCCAATCTTTGTTGGTGGTTCTGTTGCGCACGGACCAAAAGTCCGCAGCCACGCTCACGACCTTCCTAAAAAGGTCCGCAAGATGGCGCTCGCACACGCCCTGTCTTCCAAGGCAAAGGATGATGCGATCATCGTTCTGGACGAAGCTGTCCTGTCCGCACCAAAGACGAAAGAACTGGCTGGCCAGTTCGCCGGTCTCGGCATCGAGAACGCGCTGATCATCTCTGGTTCGACCGTGGACGCAAACTTCGCCAAGGCGGCTCGCAATATCCCGAACGTCGACGTGCTGCCTGTCGCCGGCCTGAATGTCTATGACATCCTGCGCCGCAAGAAGCTCGTCATCACCAAGGAAGCGGCCGAAGGCATCAAGGCCCGTTTCGACGGCGCGAAGGAGGCTAAGTAATCATGGCCGACATCAAAGAACATCACTACGACGTCATCCGTCGCCCGCTGATCACCGAGAAATCCACTCTGGTGGCTGAAGACAACAAGATTGTCTTCGAAGTGGCGATCGACGCTGACAAGAAAGCGATCAAAGAGGCTGTCGAAGCGCTCTTCAAGGTCGAAGTAACCAAGGTCAACACCCTGCTCCAGAAGGGCAAGACGAAGCGTTTCCGTGGCTATGAAGGTCGTCGCAACGACATGAAAAAAGCCATCGTGACGCTCGCCGAGGGCCAGTCCGTCGACATCACGACGGGCCTCTAGGGGAGAAGGACGAGAAACATGGCACTGAAGACTTTCAATCCGACTTCCCCAGGACGCCGCCAGCTGGTGCTGGTGGACAAGTCCGACCTTCACAAGGGCAAGCCCGTCAAGGCGCTGACCGAAGGTCTGACCAAGTCCGGTGGACGCAACAACAAGGGCCGCATCACGGCTCGCCGCATCGGTGGCGGCGCGAAGAAGCTGTACCGCAAGGTCGACTTCAAGCGTAACCGCTGGGACGTGCCGGCGACTGTCGAGCGTCTGGAATACGATCCGAACCGCACGGCTTTCATCGCGCTGATCAAGTACGAAGACGGCCAGCTCTCCTACATCATCGCGCCACAGCGCCTTGAGGTGGGTGACACGGTGATCACGTCCAAGACCGCTGACATCAAGCCGGGCAACACGCTTCCGCTGAAGAACATCCCGGTTGGTACGATCATTCACAACATCGAGCTGAAGCCCCAGAAGGGCGCGCAGATGGTTCGCTCTGCCGGTACCTACGCTCAGCTGGTTGGCCGTGACGGTGGTTACGCCCAGATCAAGCTGACCTCCGGCGAGCTCCGCATGGTGATGGACAGCTGCCTGGCAACTGTCGGTGCCGTGTCCAACCCGGACAACATGAACCAGGTTCTCTCCAAGGCTGGCCGCAAGCGTCACCTCGGCAAGCGCCCATCGGTTCGGGGTGTTGTCATGAACCCGGTCGATCACCCGCACGGTGGTGGTGAGGGCAAGTCGTCCGGTGGACGTCACCCGGTCACCCCATGGGGTAAGAAAACACGCGGTCCCAAGACCCGTAAAAACAAGGCTACGGATCGTCTGATCATCCGTCGCCGCAACGCGAAACGCTAAGAGGAGCCGCAAGACATGCCACGTTCTGTCTGGAAAGGCCCGTTCGTAGACGGCTATCTGCTCAAGAAAGCAGAAGAAGCGCGCGCCTCTGAAAAGCGCGTCGTGATCAAGACCTGGTCGCGCCGTTCGACGATCCTGCCTAACTTTGTCGGCCTGAACTTCCAGGTCCACAATGGCAACAAATTCATCCCGGTTTCCGTTTCCGAGGAAATGGTCGGTCACAAGTTCGGCGAGTTTGCGCCGACGCGGACCTACTACGGCCACGGTGCGGACAAGAAAGCGAAGAGGAAGTAGTCATGGCTAAAGCCAAGAATCCTCCGAAGCAGGCGTCCAACGAGTCCCGCGCTGTTCTGCGCATGTACCGTTCCAGCCCGCAGAAGCTGAACCTGCTGGCCCAGCAGATCCGCGGCCTTCCGGTCGAGCGCGCACTGGCCCAGCTGCAGTTCTCGCCGAAGCGTCCTGCCCAGGATGTCCGCAAGCTGCTGCAAAGCGCCATCGCGAACGCCGAGAACAATCACGGCCTCGACATCGACAGCCTCGTCGTTGCGGAAGCCCATGTCGGCAAGAACCTCGTGATGAAGCGCATCCGTGCCCGTGCACGTGGCCGCGCTGCTCGCATCCAGAAGCCATTTGCGCAGATGACCATCATCCTGCGTGACACCTCAGTTGAAGCGGAGGCCGCATAATGGGTCAGAAAGTAAATCCGATCGGCCTGCGTCTTGGCATCAACCGGACGTCTGACAGCCGCTGGTACGCAGACACGGCTGATTATGGCCGCCTGCTGCATGAGGACATCGCGATCCGCAAGGAAATCCGCAAGCGCCTCAAGCAAGCCGGTATCTCGAAGATCATCATCGAACGTCCGCACAAGAAATGCCTCATCACGATCCACACGGCACGTCCGGGTCTCGTGATCGGCAAGAAGGGCGGGGACATCGAAGCCCTGCGCAAAGTGCTGTCCAAGATGACCGAGGACGAAGTTCGCGTGAACCTGGTCGAAATCCGCAAGCCGGAAATCGACGCAACGCTGATCGCTGACGACATTGCTCGCCAGCTCGAGCGCCGCGCCTCGTTCCGCCGTACCATGAAGCGCGCCATCCAGTCCGCAATGCGTCTGGGCGCTGACGGTGTGAAGATCATGGTATCCGGCCGACTGGGCGGTGCCGAGATTGCACGTACCGAGAAATATGCAGAGGGCTCCGTTCCGCTGCACACGCTGCGCGCCGACATCGATTACGGCACCGCAGAAGCCGAAACCACCTACGGCATCATCGGGATCAAGGTCTGGGTCTACAAAGGCGAGATCATGGAGCACGACCCGATGGCTCAGGACAAGCGTCAGGAATCTTCCGGCCAGTCCCGTGCCCGTGCCAATGCAAACCAGCGCGGACCGGCCACCGGTGCGCAAGCCGCCGGAGCGTAAGAGATGCGTCAACCGAAGCGAACCAAATTCCGTAAGGCCTTCAAGGGCCAGATCCGGGGCAACTCCAAGGGCGGCACGTCCCTGGCGTTCGGCGAGTTCGGCCTGAAGGCTCTTGAGCCGGAGCGGGTCACCGCTCGCCAGATCGAGGCAACCCGCCGGGCTGTCACGCGTCACATGAAGCGTCAGGGCAAAGTGTGGATCCGTGTATTCCCGGACCTGCCAGTGTCTGCCAAGCCGATTGAAGTCCGGATGGGTAAGGGTAAAGGCTCCGTCGACCGTTGGGTCGCGCGCGTTGCCCCTGGCCGCATCCTGTTCGAAATCGACGGCGTGTCTGAGGAAATCGCTCGCGAGGCCCTGCGTCTCGGCGCTGCGAAGCTTCCGATCAAGACGAAAGTCGTCAAGCGGATCGAGGGTATCTGATCATGAAAGCCCAGGATGTAAGAACGAAAAGCGTCGACCAGCTCAAGGATGAGCTCGTCAAGCTGAAGAAAGAGCAGTTCAACCTGCGTTTCCAGACGGCCACCGGCCAGCTGGAAAAAACGGCCCGAGTGAAGGAAGTTCGCCGCGACATCGCGCGTGTGAAGACGATCCTTCGCGAGAAAGCCGAAGCAGGTCAGGCGTAGGAGAGCGATCATGCCAAAGCGTATTATGGAAGGCGTCGTGGTCTCCGCCAAACAGAACAAGACCGCAATCGTCCGCGTCGAACGGACCTTCACCCACCCGGTGATGAAAAAGATCGTTCGTCGCTCGAAGAAGTATCACGCCCACGATGAGGCAAACGCCGCTGTCGAGGGTCAAACCGTAACGATCCAGGAGTGTGTTCCACACTCCAAACTGAAACGCTGGGAACTTGTGACCGGCGGGGAAGGNGACGCATGATCCAGATGCAATCAAACCTTCGCGTCGCCGACAATTCCGGCGCGCGCCGCGTCCAGTGCATCAAGGTGCTGGGTGGTGCGGGACGCCGGTATGCGTCCGTCGGTGACGTGATCGTGGTGTCCGTGAAGGAAGCAATTCCGACCGGCCGCGTGAAGAAGGGTGANGTCCGCAAGGCTGTCGTCGTTCGCGTGGCAAAAGACATCAACCGCCCGGATGGCACGACCATCCGTTTCGACACAAACGCTGCCGTACTCATCAATAACAATGGTGAGCCGATCGGTACCCGCGTGTTTGGTCCGGTTCCGCGCGAACTTCGCGGCAAGAACCAGGTCAAGATCGCGAACATGGCCCCGGAGGTCTTGTAAGATGGCTGCTAAGATCAAAAAAGGCGACACGGTTGTCGTGATCGCTGGCCGCGACAAAGGTACCAAGGGCGAAGTCCTGAAGGTGCTGGTCGATGACAATCGCGTCGTCGTCCGCGGTGTGAACGTCGTCAAGAAGCACCAGAAGCCGAGCCAGATGGATCCCGGCGGTCTGAAGTCTTTCGAAGCACCGATCCACGTTTCCAACGTGGCCCACGCAGACCCGCGTGACGGCAAGCCGGTGCGTGTTGGTTTCAAAACGGATGAGCATGGTCGCAAGACACGCTTCGCCAAACGCTCAGGGGAGTCCATCGATGTCTGATGCATATGAACCCCGTCTCAAGAAGAAGTACCGCGAGGAAATCCGCGCGAAACTTCAGGAGCAGTTCAAGTATTCGAACCCGATGAAGGTTCCGAAGCTGGACAAGGTCGTGATCAACATGGGTGTCGGCGAAGCTGTTGCTGACTCCAAGAAGATCAAGTCGGCCCTGGCTGAGCTGGAGCTGATCGCGGGCCAGAAGCCTGTCGCCACCAAGGCACGCAAATCCATCGCCGGCTTCAAGCTGCGCGAAGGCATGCTGGTCGGTGCGAAAGTTACGCTGCGCCGTGAGCGCATGTACGAATTCCTTGATCGCCTCACCAATATTGCGCTGCCACGCGTGAAAGACTTCCGTGGACTGAACGGAAAAAGCTTTGACGGCATGGGCAACTACGCAATGGGCCTCAAAGAGCACATCGTTTTCCCGGAGATCAATTACGATCAGGTGGAAGATGTTCGCGGTATGGACATCATTGTCTGTACTACGGCTGAAACCAACGAAGAAGCCAAGGCACTCCTCGCCGAGTGTGGCTTCCCGTTCCGGAACTAGCGCCAGGAGATCTGCTGATATGGCAAAGAAGAGCGCAATCGAGAAGAACAAGAAGCGTCAGAAGCTTGTAGACAAGTACGCTGCGAAGCGTGCTGAGCTGAAGGCCGTCGCCATGAACGAGGATCTTCCGCTGGAAGANCGTTTCAAGGCTCGCCTCAAGCTGGCTGAACTTCCGCGCAACTCGGCACCAAACCGGGTTCGTAATCGCTGTGAAGTGACCGGGCGTCCGCGTGGTTACTATCGCAAACTTAAGATGTCGCGGATCGCGCTGCGTGAGCTTGGCTCAAACGGTCAGATCCCCGGTCTCGTGAAGTCCAGCTGGTAAGAGAGGAGGATATCAAAGATGAACATTTCTGATCCCCTCGGNGATATGCTGACNCGCATCCGCAACGCTCAGATGCGCGGCATGTCNAANGTNGTCACNCCGTCTTCNAANCTTCGNATNCGCGTNCTGGANGTNCTCATCNANGAGGGCTTCATCCGCGGCTNNACCGAAGTNGANAAAGACGGNCACAAGAATATTGANATCGAGCTGAAGTACTATGAAGGNCAGCCNGTNATNTCGGAGATCAAACGTGTCTCCAAGCCNGGTCGCCGNGTGTANTCTTCTGTCTCCGACATTCCGCTGGTGCGCAATGGTCTGGGCATTTCGATCCTTTCGACTTCGAAAGGCGTGATGTCTGACAATGCGGCCCGCAGCGAGAATGTGGGCGGCGAAGTGCTCTGCCGCGTATTCTAGGAGAGCTATCATGTCACGTATTGGTAAACTCCCGATCGAAATCCCGAATGGCACGACCGTCACGGTCGAAGGCCAGACGATCAAGGCCAAAGGCTCCAAGGGTGAGATGTCTCTCGTCCTGTCCGAGCTGATCACGCCGAAGCTCGAAAACAACGAGCTGTCCGTCTCGCCGCGCGAAGACCTGGTTCAGGCTGCAAACGACCGCATCGAGGCTGAAAAGGCTCGTGGTCGCCGTCTGCCAACCTTCGCTGAAGCCCTGGACGCCCGCGCCCGTACGCAGTGGGGCACCGCACGTGCCCGCGCCGCGAACATCGTTGAAGGCGTGTCGAACGGTTATTCGAAGACTCTGGAACTGGTCGGGGTCGGTTATCGTGCCCAGATGCAGGGCACGGATCTTAAACTGTCGCTCGGTTTCTCGCACGACGTCATCTTCAAGGCGCCTGAAGGCATCAAGCTGGAAGCTCCGAAGCCGACCGAAGTGATCGTCTCCGGCGCTGACAAGCAGGCTGTCGGTCAGACGGCTGCGAAGATCCGCGAATTCCGTCCGCCTGAGCCGTACAAAGGCAAGGGTATCCGTTATCAGGGCGAATATGTCCGCCGTAAGGAAGGCAAGAAGAAGTAAGCCCATGAAAAGCTCACGCGATAAGATGCTGCGCCGCGCCCAGCGCGTTCGTACCAAGCTCCGGAAGGTCGCTGCAGGCCGTCCGCGCCTGTCGGTTGCGCGCAGCCACAAGAATATCTCCGCCCAGATCATCGATGACGAGAAGGGCATCACGCTCGCTTCCGCGTCGACGCTGGAGAAGGACGTGCTCGGTTCGGCCAAGACCGGTGGTGACACCGCAGCGGCTGCACTGGTCGGCAAGGCGCTCGCAGAGCGTGCGAAGCAGGCTGGTGTCGAGGACGTGATCTTCGATCGCGGCGGTTACATGTTCCACGGCCGGGTGAAAGCCCTGGCAGACGCCGCCCGTGAGGGCGGTCTCAAATTCTAAGGAGAGGCCCTATGGCTGAAGAAAGAGGAAGAGGCCGCCGGAATCGCGATCGCGACGAGGAGCAGTCTGACATCGTCGACAAGCTGGTTGGTATCAACCGCGTCGCGAAGACGGTTAAAGGCGGTAAGAATTTCGGCTTTGCAGCTCTGGTCGTCGTTGGTGACCAGAAGGGCCGCGCAGGTTTCGGCAAGGGCAAGGCCCGCGAAGTTCCTGAGGCGATCCGCAAGGCAACCGAAGAAGCCAAGCGCAACATGGTTCGCGTTCCGCTTCGTGAAGGCCGTACCCTGCATCACGACGGCAAAGGCCGTCACGGCGCAGGCAAGGTGGTGCTGCGTGCAGCCCCTCCCGGTACCGGCGTGATCGCAGGTGGTCCGATGCGTGCCGTCATGGAAGTGCTGGGTGTGCAGGACGTGGTCGGCAAGTCGATCGGTTCCTCCAACCCGTACAACATGGTACGTGCGACCTTTGACGCGCTTAAAGAGCAGAACAGCCCGCGGACCGTTGCGTCCAAGCGTGGCCTGAAGGTTCAGGATGTCGTCGGCCGCCGCAATGATGGCGCGTCCGAAGCCGGCATGGCTGACGCGACGAACTAGGGAAGGGCACGAGAATGGCCAAGAGCAAACTCACTGTCCGCCAGACTGGCAGCCCAATCGGCCGCAAGCCTGCGCAGCGTCAAACCCTGATGGGTCTCGGCCTCAACAAGGTCGGCCGCACCAAGGAACTCGAAGATACGCCAGCCGTGCGGGGCATGATCCGCAAGGTGGCTCACCTGGTTGAGGTGGTTGGCGAGTAATCGCCGCCATCTGCAGCCGCACGATATCGAAAGATTGACCGATGAAACTGAACGAACTGTCTCCCGCTGAGGGCTCAACAAAGAACCGCATGCGCGTTGGCCGCGGCGTCGGCTCTGGCAAGGGCAAGACGGCTGGTCGCGGTGTCAAAGGCCAGAAGTCCCGTTCCGGCGTTGCCGTNAACGGCTTCGAGGGCGGCCAGATGCCGATCTACATGCGTCTGCCAAAGCGCGGCTTCACCGCACGCAACTCCAAGACACATGCCTGGGTAAACCTCAGCCGTCTGGGCAAGGCGATCGACGCCGGCAAGCTGGACGCCAAGAATGTGACTGAAGAGTCTCTGGTGGCCGCTGGTCTGGTTCGCAATGTGCGCGATGGCGTGCGTCTGCTGGCCAAAGGTGACGCACCAAAGAATCTGAATATCACTGTGACAGGTGCTTCAAAGGCGGCTATCGAAGCTGTTGAGAAGGCTGGCGGCAAGGTGACCGTCACGGGCCCGGCAAAAGACGCTGCTGACGAATAATCGGCGGTTTTTACCGGTAACCCCTTCACAAATACTGTTTCGCCGCCGATTTAGGCGGCGAACGCTTTTTCAGGGAGGTCAAGCGGCCCATGGCGAACGCTGCTGAACAAATGGCTCGGAACATGAATTTNCGGAGCTTTGCCAAAGCCAAGGACCTGCAGAGCCGGATCCTGTTTACCCTCGGGATCCTGCTACTCTATCGTCTCGGAACTTTCATTCCNCTTCCGGGGCTCGACCCGTCCCAATACGCCCAATACTTCGAAAGCCAGTCAGGCGGCCTGCTCGGCAACATGAACATGTTTGCCGGTGGCGCGGTGGAGCGTATGGGCGTCTTCGCCCTGAACGTGATGCCTTACATCACGGCCTCGATCATCATCCAGATGCTGACGGCCACGTCTCCGACGCTTGAAAAGCTGAAGAAGGAAGGCGAATCGGGCCGCAAGCAGATCAACCAGTACACGCGNTACCTGACCCTTGGCTTNGCCCTGGTTCAGTCTTTTGCCATNGCNGGCGGCCTTGCCGGGTTCCGCATTGACGGCATCTCGTCCTGGTTCTTCATCCTGACCGGCGTCGTGACNCTGACCGGCGGCACCATGCTGCTGATGTGGATGGGTGAGCAGATCACCGCGCGCGGCATTGGTAACGGCATCTCGCTGATCATTTTTGCCGGCATCATCGCGGAAATGCCGAAGGCGATCTTCAACCTGATCTCCCAAGCCCGCACAACGTCTGTGAACGTGGCCTTTGTCGTGGCGATTGCCGCCATGGTGATCGCGCTCGTCGTGTTCATCGTNTTCATGGAGCGCTCGCAGCGTCGTCTGCTGATCCAGTATCCGAAGCGCCAGCAGGCACATGGCGTGGCACAGGGCCAGAAGAGCTTCCTGCCGCTGAAGATCAACACGTCCGGTGTTATCCCGCCCATCTTCGCCTCTGCGATCCTGATGCTGCCACTGACGGCCGTCGGCTTCCTGGGTGGCAACCCGGCTGATGCCGAGGCAACGGGCGCCATGAGCGGCGTTCTGGGCTGGCTGGCGACGAATTTCGCGCCCGGCTCATGGACCTATATCGTGTCCTATGGCGCGATGGTGATCTTCTTTGCCTTCTTCTACACCTCCATCATGTTCAATCCTGAGGAGACGGCGGACAATCTGCGCAAGTATGGCGGATTCATCCCCGGTATCCGCCCAGGNTCGAACACGGCGGCCTATATCGACTATGTTTTGACCCGACTGACGACCATTGGTGCGCTGTACCTGATGTTCGTTTGTATCCTTCCTGAACTCCTGCGGCGATATTTCCCAGAGATACCTTTCTATATCGGCGGTACTTCTCTTCTGATCGTTGTGTCTGTTACGATGGATACAGTTACGCAAATTCAGTCGCATTTGATCGCGCACCAGTATGAGGGCATGATCAAGAAGTCGAAACTCGGGGGTCGTAAGAGATGAACCTAATTCTGTTCGGGCCGCCAGCGGCCGGNAANGGCACGCAGGCGAANCGNCTGGTNGANGAGCGNGGNTTCGTNCANCTNTCTACCGGNGANATGCTNCGCGCNGCNCGNGCNTCNGGNTCNGAGCTCGGNGAAANNGTTGCCNAGATCATGGATGANGGNNGCCTNGTNTCCGANGAGATCGTNATCGCCCTGATNGANGANCAANTNGAAGTNCAGGCCGGNGCGCCNGGNTTCCNTCTTTGACGGTTTTCCGCGCACAGTCGGCCAGGCAGACGCCCTGGACCGCCTGCTGGAATCGCGTGGCAATGCTGTCAATCGCGTGGTCCGCATCCTTGTCGATGACGACAAGCTGCTGGCCCGTGTCACCAAGCGGTTCGAGGAACAGGGCCGAAAGGATGACAATCCCGAGACGTTCTCGAAACGGCTCGAAAAATACTATGAGGATACCGCGCCATTGGTGCCGATTTATGCCGAACGTGGCATCCTTGTAGAAGTCGACGGAATGGGTTCTATCGAGGCGGTTGCTGCCGCAATCGACGCGGCCCTGAAAGAGACGGCTTAAAGCTGGGATTCCGCGGTTGACGCGTTAATTTCCATCGCTATAAGCCTGTTTTCTTAGCTTTAGGCTTAATCGCCGGCGCGCAGGACGGACCATTTCCGGCTTGGCGCGCTCTTTATGTTTTGAACAGTCCGCTTGAGGAGAACCGGCCTTGGCCCGTATTGCAGGCGTAAATATTCCGACCAACAAGCGCGTTGAAATCGCGCTGCGGTACATTCATGGCATCGGTCCCGCCATGGCTCGCGAAATCATCGAGAAGGTCGGCGTCGATTCGACCCGCCGGGTGAGCGATCTGACGGACGCTGAAGTCATCAAGATCCGTGAAACCATCGATGCTGACTATCTGGTTGAGGGTGACCTTCGCCGCGATACGTCGATGAACATCAAGCGCCTCATGGACCTCGGTTCCTATCGTGGCCTGCGTCACCGTCGCAAACTGCCGGTTCGTGGCCAGCGTACCCACACCAACGCCCGCACCCGCAAGGGTCCGGCCAAGCCGATCGCCGGCAAGAAGAAATAGGGATAGTCTTCAATGGCTCGTGAAACGACCCGCGTCCGCAAGAGAGAGCGTAAGAACATCACCTCTGGTGTTGTTCACGTGAACTCCAGCTTCAACAACACCATGGTCACCATCACGGATGCCCAGGGCAACACGATCTCGTGGTCATCCTCCGGCATGATGGGCTTCAAGGGTTCGCGTAAGTCGACCCCTTACGCAGCTCAGATGGCGGCTGAGGATGCTGCGAAGAAGGCTATGGAGCATGGCCTGCAGACTGTTGAAGTCAGCGTGCGTGGCCCAGGTTCTGGCCGTGAAAGCGCCCTGCGTGCGCTTCAGGCTGCTGGCCTGACCGTCACTGCGATCCAGGACACGACGCCAATCCCGCACAATGGATGCCGCCCGCCGAAGCGCCGCCGCGTCTAGTTCGTTTTTTCCCGGCGGCGCAATTGCGCGCCGCCTGTCTCACTTCTGAGGATCCGTCGCCCATGGCAGACATTGAAGCCACCAACGTCAACGACCGTAACTGGAAAGTGCTGATCCGTCCGAACCGTCCTGTCGTCCAGGCCGGATACGATGCGAAGCGCAAGGCGAAGCTCGTGATCGAGCCGCTTGAGCGTGGCTATGGCACGACCCTCGGCAACGCGCTGCGTCGCGTTCTGCTGTCGTCTCTCCAGGGTGCTGCGATCATTGGCGTTCAGATCGACAACGTCGTTCACGAATTCTCCGCGATCCAGGGTGTTCGCGAAGACGTCACGACCATCGTGCTGAACCTGAAGCAGGTTGCGATCTTCATGGAGAGCGACACGCCGAAGCGCATGGTGCTGAAGGCAAAAGGCCCGGGTGAAGTGAAGGCTGGCCAGATCGAAACGTCTGGCGATACGAAAATCCTGAACCCGGATCTCGTGATCTGTACGCTCGATGATGGCGCTGAAGTCCGCATGGAATTCACCGTTGCGACCGGCAAGGGCTATGTCCCGGCCGAGGCGCACCGTCCGGAAGACGCGCCCATTGGCTATATTCCGATCGACGCGATCTACAGCCCGGTCCGCCGCGTGGGTTATCAGGTTGAAGACACCCGTGAGGGAACGGTCCTCGACTATGACAAGCTGACCCTCGACATCGAAACCGATGGCGCGGTCACGCCGGAAGATGCAGTGGCCTATGCCGCGCGCATCCTGCAGGACCAGCTGCAACTGTTCATCAACTTTGAAGAGCCAACCGTTGATACGGGTACGCAGACCGAAGAAACCGATCTCGGCTTCAACCCGGTCCTGCTCAAGAAAGTCGATGAGCTTGAACTGTCTGTTCGCTCGGCAAACTGCCTGAAGAACGACAACATTGTTTACATTGGTGACCTTATCCAGAAGTCCGAAGCAGAGATGCTGCGCACGCCGAACTTCGGCCGCAAATCCCTGAACGAGATCAAGGAAGTCCTCGCCGGTCTTGGCCTGCACCTCGGCATGGAAGTGCCGGACTGGCCGCCGGAAGACATCGAAGGCCTCGCCAAGAAATACGACGACCACCTCTAGCCCACTGAGTAATCGGGGGCCTGACCACCTCCTTAAGGAACACGACAATGCGCCATCGCCTTGGATACCGTAAACTGAACAAGACGACATCGCACCGCAAGGCGATGTTCGCGAACATGGCTGCCAGCCTCATCGAGCATGAGCAGATCGTGACCACCCTTCCAAAGGCGAAGGAAATGGCTCCGCTCATGGACAAGCTGGTAACCCTCGCCAAGAAGGGTGACCTGACGGCTCGCCGCCAGGCCCTCGCGAAAGTCCGCAACGAGGACGCTGTCCGCAAGCTGTTCGACGTGATGGGCGAGCGCTACAAGGATCGCAATGGTGGCTACACCCGCGTTCTGAAAGCCGGCTTCCGCCACGGCGACAATGCACCGGTTGCTGTTCTGGAACTGGTCGACCGCGACGAGAGCGCCAAGGGCGCCGCTGACCGCGCACGTCACGAAGCAGAACTGGAAGCAATGGACGACTGAGTCCGGGTTTACCTGACAGAATTACAAAAAACCCCGGACGGAAACGTCCGGGGTTTTTTCTTTTCATTTCACAATGTGTTTGTCGGGCGGCACCAATCCTTCCGGTTGGAGGATTTTCCAGGTTTCAGGTGCAAGAAAGGTGAGTCCAGCGGTCGTAGTCTATTCCCGGAAGACGTGGGACAGGGAGTCTGACAGAGGTTTGACCAAGTACGACAGTACATTCCGGCTCTCTGTTTTCAAGCTGGCCTCGACAGGCATTCCAGGAAGCAAGTCCAGAGCCGGACCGGACTCTCCCGACAAGGTGATAACTGCCTCGAAAAAGCTGGCGCCGGTCACCGGGTCTGTTTTGGCATCAGCAGACAATTGGGCAATCTGACCGACGACTTTAGGCGTCTCCGACTGGTCGAATGCCGGAAATCGGAGGATGGCTTTCTGGCCCACGGACACGCGATCAATATCGGACGGCCTGACCTGGACTTTCGCAACCAGGCGGTCGCCTTCGGGAACGATGAACATGAGAGGATCAGAGGCCACTATCACACCCCCGACAGTATGGGCTCGCACGCCAATCACTCGTCCGCTGCGGGGCGCGCGGATGACCAGTCTTTTTTGCCTGTCCAGGTCGGCGTTAAATTGCTCTGACAGCACGTCGATATTCTTCTGCGTCTCCGTCAGATGTGACAGAATTTGTTCTGTTCTTTGCTGGGACAGTCCGATCAGTTCGTTGCGCGTCTCTCCGATCCGTACCTGTGTCGCGGCAATGTCAGAGCCAAGTGACTGAATCGCGCCCACTAGGCGTGCGCGTTCGCGTTTCAACGCGAGAACGCGAACCACGCTAGCATTTCCCTGACTGACCAAGGCCTCAAAACGGACGATCTCATCGTCAAGCAAGCTGTGCTGATCTTCCAGGGCCGCCGTTTGACGCTGCATGCCCTCAATTTGAGCCTGCAATTGCCGGATGCGCTGGTCCAGAATTTCGCTCTGGGTTTTCCATGAAGCCTGCCGTGTGCGGAAGAGGGATGTTTGCAAGTCCAGCGCAGACGACATTTGAGGTGTGTCGTGGAGCACAGAGAAGCCGTGGCGGAGCGTCAGCGTGTTGCCTCCGTCTCGCTCTGCTACCAACCGGGCCTCTGTGGCCAGCAAATCAATCAGTTGCGATTCAGTAGCCCGGGTGGCTGCTTCTACAACCGTGCCGTCGAGGGAAATCAGGACCTGCCCCTGCGTGACACTGTCAGCTTCACTGACATGGATGGCTTTCACTATCCCGCCTTCCAGATGCTGCACGGCTTGCTGATTGCTTTCGACAGTGATCTGCCCCCGGCTCAGGACTGCGCCCTCAAACGGAGCAAAAATTGACCAGTAGGCGAGACCGCCGAACACAAGGCCCACGATTAGCCAACCGGTGCGGGCGGATCGCACGGCAGCTCGCCGGGCCAGAACGTCACGGTCTGGAGGAGACGGCAGGACATCAGCCATGGGACTCTCCCCGTGTGCCGATTGTACGTACTTTCAGGCCCGGCTGGCGCGAAGAAATCTCACGCAGGACTTCATCTTTCGGTCCGAACAGTTTTATCTCTCCGGCCTCCAAAAGAAGCAATTTGGTGCACTGTCGCAAAAGGGCTGGCTGATGGGCCACAATGATTGTGGTCGCCTGGCGTGCCTTCAGTCCGGCGATTGCTTCTTGCAAAGCGGCTTCGCCAGCCGTGTCCAGATTCGAATTGGGCTCATCCAGGATGACCAGAGCTGGAGCGTTGTAGAGGGCTCTTGCGAGTCCGATCCGCTGGCGCTGTCCTGCGGACAAATATGTGCCCCCTTCGCCGACATCGGTATCATAGCCATCCGGCAGGGACAGGATCAGTTCGTGGCATGCGGCGGCGTGCGCAGCGGACAGAATGGCATCGGCCGGGGCATGGGGATCAAATCGGCAGATATTGTCACGGACTGTGCCCGACAGCAGGTCGGTTTGCTGCGGCAGATATCCTGTTTGCTGGCCGCGACGGACCGGGTCGAGTGTCGCAATGTCGGCACCGTCCAGGCGGATCACGCCGTGCGATGCCGGCCAGATCCCTGTCAAAAGCTTGGCCAGTGTGGACTTGCCGGCTGCGCTGGGGCCGAGCACGCCCAGAACATCGCCTGGCGAAAGCGAAAAGGACAGGTTCCGGAGCACGGGAAGGGCCGCCCCGGGCGGGCCAGCATGCAGTGCGTCGATCGAAACGTGCCCTTTCAGGGGCGGCAGGGCCATTGACTGCATATCAGGTGCGGCGCGGCTCAGGGCCATTGAAAGTGCTTGCCAGGCGCTGCGGGCGGATATGATCGACTGCCATTGACCGACTATTTGCTCAATGGGGGCAATCGCGCGGCCCATCAGGATCGACGCAGCGATCATTTCTCCGGGCGTGGAAGAGCCATCGGAACTGGTTATTACAAGCCAGGCACCGATGCCAAGGATTGCGGATTGCAGGAAAAGCCGGAAAGCCTTTGTGAGGGCAGCAAAGCCACTCAAGCGGTTGCGAGAGCTGAACAGGCTTGAATCGGATGCATCGAATACTTGCCTCCAGCGCGCCTTTACCTGTTCGCGCATGCCAAGTGCGTCTATGACCTCAACACTCCTGACCATTTCTCCTGCCCTTTGGCGCGCAAGCCGCTCCAGCGTGGCGTTCTCTTCCAATAATTTGGACGACAGGACCTGGTTCAGGACACTCAGCCCGAACAGGACCACAGCCCCGAACAACGCCCACAAGCCGAACAGCGGATGGAGCAGGAATAGGACGATCAGAAATATTGGGCTCCAGGGCGCATCAAACAATGCCGTCAGAGCCGGGCTGGCGATAAAGCGCCTGATCAGCCGCAAGTCCCGCAGCGGCCGGTCGGTAGCCTTGCCGGGATGGGAAACGCTCAGGTCGAGGGCAGCATCAGCCGAAAGGTTTCCCAACGAGGCCTCGAAGCGGGATGCTATGGCATTGAACAGGCTGGTCCGGATCCATTCGAGCGCGCCCCACGCCGTGTAGAGCACCAGCATCAACAGGGTAAGTGCGGCCAGCGTCGGGACAGATTGTGAATTGAGCACGCGGTCATAGACCTGCAGCATGTACAGGGGGCCAGTCAGCATTAGGAGGTTTGTAAACCAACTGAACAGACCAATTTGCATGAATGTCGCCCGCGCCTGTGCCAGCGCGGCGAACAGCTTGCGCTCTGGCAAGGTATGTCGGGTGGCCTGGCCGGAAACGGCTGGTCCCTGATTGGTCATCATGTGTGTCCCTTTGACGCCATACTGGCATATCCGTTGGGCGTTTTGCCAGTATCGCAAATTTTGTGCCGCCCGCGCCGATTTGGCGGGCAGGCGTGCGCAAGGTTCACGTTTGTCGTGTCAGGCCCGGTGCGGTCTGGTCAAAACTCTCCTCTTGGGAGATGTTGTTTGACAGGCTGGGACAAAACCAGTGGCTATGTGCCGGGACAATCTATGGGTGTAGGAATATGGATGAGACGCTTCCCTCTTGGGTCGGCACCGACCTGATCGAGAACGGAGATTTTGAGGACAACCCTGTTACGGGGGCGTCGGGCTGGGGTCTGTTTGATGCCATCCCGGGCTGGATTGCGATCCAGGGGGATCTCGAGATCCAGAAGGGGGAGAATGCGGTTTCGGACCTGG
>NZ_NHCK01000019.1:0-98893 GCF_002172815.1 Hyphomonas sp. TMED31
GGTCTCAAAGTCATTTTCCGAACCTTGAGGGCGGTTCCGGAATTGAGTGAACAGGAACTCCGACGGGTCGGTTACATCAGTATTGCCGTAGCTAATCGCCGGAAGCTCAAGATTGTTCCGGAAGTCATAGCTGTAGCCTTCGACAGGATTGGCGGCATCGAAGAACACAGTGGCCTGAACCGGATTGTCAAAATTCGATGACGACTGACCTGCAAAGAACGACCCTCTCAGCTGATCAGAGAAGTCATGCTCTACTTCAATCGTGAACTGATTGAACTCTGTCGTGTAATAGTCACGGCGATGTTCGCTGCGCATTGGAATGATGCCATTGCTGGCGTCGGCAAGCACGTCCCCTTGCAGATAATCAAGCACGCCATCGCTGTTCACATTGTAGTCCGTGACGGCGATATTATCGGTGTTCGAGCGAACGAAGACTTGCAAGAACTCCTCATCACGCTGAGCGTCGAGTTCTGAGTACAGNCCCTCNATGGTCACAGTTGTNTTGTCGGTCGGTCGGAATTGAACCGCNCCCGTCAGACCTGTNCGTTCCTGATCATATGTNAGGCGGCCGTAGCGAGGNATCCGNGCATAATAGGAGTTCCGCACNTCATCNCATCCNGCAGANAGCGGGTCAGCTCCGANACAGTCAACGCCNTCGACNGAGCGGAATGTGCCGAGATCGTCAAAGCGAACTGATGAGAAGCCCTCTTCGCGGATTGTGCGATCCTGGAACGCCGCAGACAGNAATGCGCCGAACNTGCCATTGTCGCTCTTGTAGGACGCAAGTCCAGCNAGGCGAGGCGAGGTGTCCTCCACGAGGTCATTGTAGAGTGCCTGCCCGGATAGTGAGAAGGTCCAGCCAGCATCATAATCGAGCGGACGGGCGGTCTGCAGTTCCACCACAGCACCGAGCGATCCTTCTTCGATCGAAGCAGATTGCGATTTGCGCACAACGAGCTGGCTAAACAGTTCGGANGCNAANGTGTTGAANTCAAAAGANCGGCTTCTGTTTGTCCCGCCTGACGCATCGGAGCCACCGCCAGTCGCCANGGCATCCATGCCGTTGATGCGTACGCGTGTGAAATCGCCGGAAAGGCCGCGCACAGTGATGCGACGACCCTCGCCGGCCTGACGATCAATTGCGATGCCCGGAATACGTTGCAGGGATTCTGCAAGGTTCAGGTCAGGGAATGCAGCAATGTCTTCTGCAACGATTGCGTCGACGACCCCAGTCGACTCTTTCTTGAGGTCCAGTGCTTCAGCGAGGGAGTCCCGGAAACCGGTTACCACAACGCTATCAAGCCGACGATCCGTCTCGTCGACGGCTGTTTCTTCAGGTGTTTCCTGTGCATAAGCTATCGACCCGGACAGCAGAAGGCTGGCCAGGGACGCGCCCGCAAGGACTCTGACTCTAGTGGATACCCGCATATTGAATTTTCCTCCCGATAGGTATTTTTATCACCGGAATGACACCGGTGTCAGAAATGGNTTACTGCATTTCCTGCTTATGTTCAAGCCCGACCCGAGATTGAACAAGGCAAAATTAAACCTGTCGTTTAGAGGTTCGCGGATGTTTGACGAGGGCGTATGGTTAGCGTCGGCCCAAATCGCTTGTGCTACATCAGGATTGTAATCACGAGGCAGCCCGTTCTGTGGCTTGCAGAAAGCTTTTCAGCCCTGCCGCCAGTTCTTGCGTGGGTTTCCCGTCTTCNGCCAGCTTTGAAGCAACGGANTCCAGCGAGAAGGCCGCGTCNGAGACTTCCTTGAATCCGAAGCTTCCNGCGCTGCCGGCAATCGAATGGGCCAGTTGGCGGATTTCGCGTAGCACATCCTCTGAATTTTCAATGTCGAAGATCTTCGAAACTTCATCCGGGACAGTTGAGAGATACTCTCGGTATCGGTCCGTGAGCGCACCTATGGGGTCTGTCTCGGGTTCTGGCGCCGATGCGNGCGCTGTCGCATCACAAAGTTCCGCGATCCGGCTATTCAGTTCGGTGATGTCGATTGGCTTAGCGACGTGAGCGTTCATGCCCGCCGCCAGGCAATTGGATATCTGCTCGGGCATCACATTCGCGGTCAGGGCAATGATGGGTATGTTTCTGGCCGGTTCGTCCAATTCGCGGATCATGCGGGTTGCTGTCATACCATCCAGTTCCGGCATCTGAACATCCATGAGAATGACGTCATAATTGCCCCCGGCGCGCAGATCCTCAATTGCTTCTTGGGCGGACTGGAAGACTTCCACGGTGTGACCAAATTTTTTCAGACCCAGTTTCACCAGTTCGAGGTTCATCGGCACGTCGTCGACGGCCATGATCCGCATCTGTTTTGTCTGACCGGGTGACGCCCGTGTGGCGCGTCCCGATACTTCGTCTTGGGACGCTGGTCTGTATGGCAGGATCAATGTCGCGGAGGTTCCTTCGCCCACCGTGCTATCCAGAGTGAGTTCACCGCCCATCAGGCGTGCCAACGACCGGCTGATCGACAAGCCGAGTCCAGTGCCACCATAGACGCGCGTTATACTGTTGTCCGCTTGGCGGAAGCCTTCGAAAACGCTTTCAAGNTTTTCTGCAGGTATACCCGGCNCCGTATCGGTGACAGTCAGATTCAGNGCATCNTCAAGCACGTGGGCGCTGATGTGGATGCTTCCCGATTCTGTAAATTTCGCAGCATTGCTCAGTAGGTTGGTCAAAATCTGCTTGAGTCGAACCTCATCAGTATACAGGGCAATCGTACCGGCCGAAGTCGTTATGGGAACGGTTTTTCCTTCCCGCCCCGCGAGAACAATCTCGATGGTTTCCTGTATCGTGTTTGCAACATCGACTGGGCGATCTTCGAGAACGACCCGCCCGGCTTCAATCTTCGAATAGTCCAATATATCGTTGACGATATCACGGAGCATCCCCCCTGCCGACAACGCGCGTTGAGCGAACAGTTTTTGCTCAGCATTCAGATCTGTCTGGCTGAGCAGTTGTGTGAATCCCAGTATGCCGTTCAGAGGCGTTCGTATCTCGTGGCTCATATTCGACAGGAATTCTGCCTTTGCCTTCTCGGCGGCTTCAGCCTCGGCCCTGGCTTCGGCGAGTGCTGTTTCTCGCTCCTTGCGGTCCGTAATGTCGCGGAAGGTCGAGATAATTTCTACTGGCTTCCCATCGGAGCTGCGAATTATCTTCGGATTGCCCTCAAGCCAGATGATGTTTCCGTCCTTGTCTCGAACACGGAATTCCCTGAGCACGAGCGGATCAACCGAGTTGTTCTCGAATAAGTCCCTCGTAACTGAGGACGCGAAATCCTTGTCTTCCGGGATAGTGAAGTCGATGGTTGACAGTCCGATAGCGGTTTCAGAAGTCACGCCGAGAATTTCGCATGATGGCGACGCATAGGTAATGATGCCATCCAGACCGAAGCGAACAATGATGTCGGTAGAGTTGTCAGCAATGGTCCGATAATTTGCCTCACTGCTTGCAAGCGCTTCGATCACCCGTTGCTCATCTGTGATGTCCTTGAATACACCGAAGATGCGCTCAACGTTCCCTTCCCTGTCGGTCAGTATTTCACCGATAGACCGCACACGCCGCTTCTGACCATCGGACTTTCGGATGAGTGTGGCTTCGAATTCCCAGCCTTGGGCATCCGTAATTGCATGTTGGACGAGGTCGCGAATCCGATCACGATCTTCTTTCGCGTAAAATAGAATGGCGTCGCCATACATCGGATTGAACTCTTCCGGCGTAACGCCGTGAATAGCGTACACTTCCGGAGACCAGACGACTTCCTGAGTGACGGGATTCAACGTCCAGTGCCCAACGCCGGCCATGCGTTCTGCGAGATGGGCTTTGGCCAGCATTTCCTGTTGTTCCCGCGACTTGTCTCTTAGTCGAGCCCGGGATTTCCGGATTTGTCGCATCAACCGCCGCCGATCCGATGCTGCTGCGCCGATTGCCAACCCCAAAACGGAATTGGTCGCCAGGAACAATTGGAGCGCGAGAATTTGCGCAATCGTGTCCCCTGTCATCAGCGCGAGCGGCCCGGACCCGGCAAGTGTAAAGGGCAGCGCGATGGCCGTGATCATGAGAAGGCCAACTGCTGCGGCTTTCACTCCGCGGCTGAAGGCCAGGAATACCAGCGCGGGCGGCACCAGGAACAGGAATGGATAGGCGCTTTGCGCGAATACGAAGAAAGTCGTCGCGCAAAGCAAACCGAGCTTTGCAACGTACTGAAAGTCTGGCGCATTGGTGCCGTACTTCGAAGAGCGCTCCAGAAGAGACCAGGTGATTGGCGCGAATAGCAAAATGCCAAGGAAGTCCGCAGAAAACCAATTCAATGCCTCGCGCAGGACGAATGCCTCGCCTGTTACCAGTAGACCAATGGCAGCCAATCCAGCAGAAATCGCGCATCCGATGGTCGACCCTGCCACAAGAACTGAAATTCCCGGCAGACTGAAGAAGCGAACGGAAGGCACGCGCTCAAAAACGTAAAGGACGCAGCAGATCTCAGCGAGATTCGCGAGAGTGAGAATGGCGGATCGCGGAATGTCATTGCCTGAAGTCAAGTTCGCGGCGAACAGGCCCATGCCGGTGGCGACAAGGAGCGACAGCCAGTTGGAGCGATGGCTTTTCAGTAGAAGGGCGATCAAGATGGCATTGATCGGCCAGATTGTGGCGATCTGACCTGCGCCTCTTGTGAATTCGATTGCAGCGACTGCGATCACATATGCGAGNATACTAACAGCGAGCGCTCTAACGGTCAGCGATCNAATCGCGCCGGNACCTGTCACGTTCTTCAGGACCAGGTTTCTGGAATGAGGCTGTTCCATCATTTCAGTGGTCTCGGCGACTGCGCCTGACCGAATGTCCCCTCACGAAATGAGCGGCCAGACTGGCATAGACGAAACATAAGCAAAGTGTCCCAAGTCAGGTAGNGTGTATGNTCTTGTTGGATAGTTTCAGATTCGCGTGCTTTCGAAGCAAGTGCTCAAACCATTTCCGGTCTGAAATACCTTCGCGACTCGCCAACCGTCCGTTGCGACCAATATGAATGAAATCGATTGTTGTTTGATAGAGTTAACATCCAGATAGCGTGGCAGATTCGGCAATATAATGCGCCAAAAAGAGGGATAATTGACAGTTTTGCTGCGCTTTCAAGTAGAAGCAAGCTGCCGAGAGGCGTATTGTTCCTAACGGAAATAATTGCCAAGCAAGCACTGAGTGCTCGCGAGCAAACCTTGGCCCGATATCAAGAAGAGGGGACCGTTCTTGATTTTCAAAGCTGTATCCGAGGCGCTCCCATCGCTACGCTCGTATGCGCACTTGCTCATTGAGGACACAGTCGCTGGGGACGAAATCGTCGGTCATGTGTTGAAGGACCTCGTTTACGATGACGAGACGTCCGAGTGCCAGGAAGTAAGCCGAGAGGATTTGTTCCAATCGGTCGATGCGAGATTGCTGAACCACCTGCAGGCGATGAGCGATGGCGGAGCGGCATTGGAAACGTTGCGGGGGCTGACCCTTTATGAGCGAAGATGCCTGTTGCTTACGGCGATTGGCCGGTTTGAACCGTGCCAGGTCGCGCGAATTACCGGGATAAGCCTCGGAACCGTCGAGTATGTTCTCAACCGTGTTCGGCCCATAGTTTCCGCCGCGCGGTGCACAGGCGTGCTGATCATCGAAGATGAGCCGCACATGGCAGAGTTGTTGGGGGTATTGGTTGAGCAGTCCGGACACCACGTGGCTGGCATCGCTCACACGCTGGACGAAGCTGTAGAGCTTGCGCGCTCAAAACAGTTTGAATTGATCCTCTCAGATATTCAGCTGCATCATAGCGAAAGCGGCAAAGACGCCGTCCAGAAGATCTGCTCTTTGGTGGGCTGGCGCATTCCGACGGTTTACATCACTGCGCATCCAGAGCGTGTCTCACCAGAAGAGGCCGCGCAGGCGGATGGTCTGATCTCGAAGCCGTTCGATATCTGGCGTGTTCGCGAAGCGATTGACGGGGCTTTGGGCCGTGCGACGGCCCACCAGCAGGCCGGTTAGTGAGTTNNCGCTCTGGTTCGCCTCCCAAACCAAGGTGCTAGGGGGCGATCGAATCCGATCGTAGATCGCTATTCTTCGCAGCGATNTTNACGCTGACGATGTAGGCCTTTTCATTATCCATATTGGCCAGGATCAGACCCGCCTGATCGCTTGGTATGAGGCGCAGAAAGCCAGCCGCAAAGCCAGCNTCCATCTGATCGAAGATACCGGCAGCCTGATCAGGTTTCATGGCTGCATACATCTGGGCCAGATGGTGCAAGTCCTGATTGGCGGTATCAGACATTTTCTGCCAACGGGTGTCCAGCTGCTCCTGAATCTGCTTGAGATCCTCGGCCTGCTGGGCAAGTTCGAGCTTGCGATTACGCAGTTCAATCTCGTCTTGTCTCAAATCGGAGATGCGTTGCTCTATGTCCTTCTGATCCTGCTCCATCGCGGCGGCAAGNTCGCCCGTCAGGCAGACATTCTGGACGCGATCAGATTCATCAACAGTCATGGCCTGCGGGAGCGCCTTGAGCGGGTCGTTCACGGTCGAGGCGCGGTCCGTCGTCGCGAAAGCCTGCGGCAGCCAGCGTGTGCCACCTGCAATCGTGAACAGGACGCCAATGGTGAGAAGGACGTGAGTGCGGCCTTTGCTGTTCATTCCTTCAACCCTCGTAAACCCGTTTGGACTTGCTCATTTGTTCTTCATCGAAAAGGTAGTCTGCGCTGTCGAAGCGTGCCGACGTGCGATCAGCGATAGCTTCGAGCCGTTTCGTCAGCCGTGTGATTTCAGTGATCTTGCCAGATGACGCTTCAAGTGTTTCTCGCAATGTGCTGCGAATGTCGGCATCGGCCGCTTGGATGCGACGTGACAGTTCGCGATCTTTCACTTCCATCGCCGTCTTTAGCTCTTTCAGCTTTTCCGCAGTTTCCTGAGCCTCTTTCATTGTCGCGGCGAGCCGGTTGGCCAGGTCACCGGCCTGAGCTTGCGTTTCGTGCCGCGCAGATGAGACAGCGGCGACAGAATCCGACATTGCCCGGATCGTGGCGCCAAGGCCGTTCTTGGTGTTCTGAAGCGCTTTCAGCCGACGGCTGAGCAGCGCGCAGTAAAGGCATGCNGCNAAGGAAACCAGAAACAGGGCGATGTCGGAGATCTCGAAGGGCATCGGCTTACCTCAGCAGGAATTCAGTGATGAGGACGCCGTGCGACGCCTCCGGGCCAAGGACAACTTCAGATCTCACCGCGAGCTGTTCGCGCATTCGGGGATAAAAGTCAGCGGATTCAAAGTCCGACAGCGTCAGGGCGCGCAAATAACCAACAAAGGCGTCGACCAGCATCGGTTCGGCCTTTTTGACGGCNCCCATGTGTTCACTATCGGAAATCACAGACATGTTGATTTTGACATAGCGGGTCGCTGGTTCGTTGCCGATTGTCACGAGAATTTCCTGCAGGTCGACATATACATAATCGTCCATCGCCAACGGCGCGTGTGCGGGGCTGCCTTNCTCGTGATCAGCGCAGGCGAGCACAGTAGGCTCGTCGCCGCCCGACAAAATGAAGACCGTGCCAAATGCGCCAAGCGCGCAGACGACTGCGAGCACAATAAGAGGTACGAGTCCGCCGCCGCTCTTCGGGGCGTCGCCAGGTTCCTTTTCCGGATTCGAAGCCACCAACGCCCCCGATCAAACTATTTGCCGCTGGTTCACGCATATTAAGGGTCGGGTAAAGGAAGCGTTAACAATTTCACGGAAAATATTAACCAAATCGAGAGTCGATGTCGTAAACGGGAAGTACGCATCCATGAAATTGCTGGAAACACTCAAGGCGCTATCGGTCGCGCAGAAACTGGCGCTTGCCGGTTCGGTGGCTGGCGTTGTCATCGCCATGACAATGATGGTGCAGGGTGCAGTCCAACAGCCGAAGGCATTATTGTATTCCGGCCTTGATCCGATGCACACGGGCGAAGTGATTGCAGAGCTCGAAAAGCGCGGCGTNGATTATGAGCTTCGGGGTGAGGCGATCTTNATTCCGCAGTCGGAACGCGACTCTGTTCGCTTCTCGCTTGCAAAGGATGGCCTGCCACAACAATCGGTGCAGGGATACGAATTGTTAGACGATGTGAATGGGTTTTCGATCACATCGGAAATGTATAACGCCGCCTATTGGCGGGCCAAGGAAGGTGAGCTCACGCGAACCATTCTTGCCATTCCCGGCGTTTCATCCGCGCGGGTACACATCGGCGCCAGTTTGCGCTCAGGTTTCTCACGTTCTGGGCCGCCGCAAACAGCATCTGTAACGCTTGTCTCTAACAGCAAGGTCAGCGCCAGCCAGGCTGAAGCCATCCAATACCTTGTGGCGCTGGCTGTGTCTGGTCTGGACCCCGCAGATGTTGCCATCATTGATCCCAAGCGAGGCCTTCTTGCGGGCCCCAATGTAGACCGGATGGAAGAACCGGCGATTGTTGCAGAATCCCAGTCTACCCGTCTCGAACAAAAGATTCTTCGCCTTCTTGAGGCGCGCGTCGGGCCTGGTAATGCGCGAGTCTCGGTATCTGTCGATGTCAATCGCCAGCGCCAGCGCGTGTCCGAAATTGTCTATGATCCAAGCTCACGNGTGATCCGGAATCGGACTACGAATGATGTCAGNGAAGCGAGCGGAGGCGGATCGGCTGGNGTTACCGTTGCCAGTAATCTGCCGCAGGGCGCAGGTGGGCAGGCTGGAGGCTCAAGCACTCTCAAGAACTCGACCGAGAGTGTCGTATACGATGTGAATGAGACCCGCCGGGAAACTGAAACACTGCCCGGCGAGATCGAGCGCATCTCTGTGGCTGTTCTTTTGAACGAACAGGTCCTCGGCTTTGATGCGAATGCGGAGGACTCTGCGCCGCTCATGCGCAGTCTGGTGTCTGATTTCGAACAACTGATCTTGTCGGGAGCNGGCCTAAGCGCAGATCGCGGAGATTCCCTGACGGTAGAGTTGATGCCGTTTCAGGAAATCGAAGTTGAGGAACTCACACCCGCGCCGAGTCTCGTCGAGACTTTGACCGAGCGCTATTTCTGGTCNGGACTTCAGGCCATACTGCTCGGAATTGTGGTTATCGTGCTTGGATTCGGTGTGGTGCGTCCTCTCCTGTCCCAAAGGTCGGCTTCAGTCCTNGATACGACGGCGGACCCGGCGGTCGATGGATCGGGTGTGCTGACGACTGAATCCGTCGACGCGCTGGACTATCTCAAGAGCTATACACGAGAGCGTCAGGATGAGACAGCCAGTCTGTTGGAAGAATGGCTGAACGAAGACCGAAAGGCGCTCGTCAATGAGTGAGTCCCTTTTCGCGAATCTTCCGCGGTTCGACAGTGGAGACCTTCCAGCTGTGCTTGCGGAAGCGCCTGATCCAGTTGTCGCGGAGCCAGAACTTGTTCAGGTGGACGAACTTGAAGATACGCCGGAGCCAGCGGCTCAGATAGATCCAAATGTAGAAGTGTTGCTGAACCGTCTGGCGCAGGAAATTGAACAGGCGAACAAACGGGTCGTGGCTCAAACAGCAGATTGGGTGTCGGCGATCATTGAGCGATTGTTTCCGGAACTATCCAAAGCATTCCTCGCCGAAGAGATCGTGCGCCAGATTCCAAACCTGCTTCCTGACACGCCAAACCATGCGGTGTTATCTGCGCCAGCGCCACTCGCGGAGCAGCTCACTGAGATCATCGAGAGCAACCCCCGATTGTCCAACTCATGCATTGTCCAGGTCTCAGAGGATGCGGAGCTCCATGACGTTCAGGTCTCTTGGGAGACTGGAGGACTGTCATTAGAGTTTGATGAGCTTCTGGCCGCCTGCCTCGAACGCCTGCAATCCTACAAAACGCCTCAAAAGGACTTTTAGAGATGGCTATTCCCGAAATGACGCCTTCGGATGAAATTGCGATTGAACAGCAGGAAGACGTCCTTCCTGGTGGTAAGGCCTATCGATCAATCTACAACGTCCCAGTGAACGTGATCGTGTCCATCGGTCAGAAGCGCCTGACGGTGGCAGAAATTCTAGACCTCAAACCCGATTCCGTCATCGCGCTTTCCGCGAAGATAGAAGACCCGGTGTCGCTTTCGGTTGACAACAAACTGATCGCACGTGGCGAACTCATCGAGACTGAAGAAGGCGGGATCGGAGTGAAGATCACGGAGATCGCGGAGGATCCCGATGATAAAGGGACCTGATTTCGTTCCGCGCTTTCTTGGCGGGGTCATTGTATTCTTGTTTCTTTACGCGGTCTCAGGGGCCGCTTTTGCGCAAGAAATAGACCCATCGCAGATACAGGTGCCTGAGGGGCTTCTAACCAATGGTGGGGAAGGGGGGCTGAGCGGGTCAGTCATCCTGCTCCTTGTCCTGGTTACAGTTCTGAGTCTGGCGCCCGGTATCGCCATGATGGCGACCTGTCTGCCATTCATGATCATCGTCTTCTCATTCCTGAGGCAGGCGATTGGCGTTCAACAGGCGCCGCCCAACATGTTGATCATGGCGCTCGCAATGTTTCTCACATTCTTCGTTATGGAGCCGACCTTCATGGAGGCGTGGAACAACGGCATCTCACCTTACATGGATGGTGCCATTGACGAAGGGCAGGCCTGGACCGCCGCAACAGAGCCGTTTCGCGCATTCATGACGGCCCGCGTAGACCCTGAGACCATTCCGGTGCTGGCCGATGCTGTGAATCGTCCGCTGGAAGAGGGCGAAGAACCTTCCTTTGCGCTCTTGTCGACGAGCTTCATGTTGTCAGAGATCAAACATGCGTTTCAGATCGGGTTCGTTATNTTCTTGCCCTTCCTGATCATCGATCTGGTCGTGTCGTCTGTTCTGATGGCGGTTGGTATGATGATGGTGCCTCCGACCGTTGTTTCGCTTCCCTTTAAGGTTGGGTTCATTGTTCTGGCGGATGGCTGGTTGAAGATCACAGAAGCACTTCTGCGAGGGTATGCCGGATGAGTTCGGTTGTTGAAATGAAACAGGGTTCCACGCCACAAGCGGTTGCACGCGCGACCCCTCCGCTGCCGGCCTCGGCGCTCAAGCTTACTCGCGCTCAGAAGGCTGCGGTCGTGATCGCAATGCTTGGTGAGGCTGAGGCGCGGCCGATTGTCGAACGGTTGGATGACCGCACCATGGCGCAAGTCGCAACGGCGCTGGAAACAATCTCCACACTCGCACGCGAAGATTTGATCGAGATTGCTGTCGACTTTCTGAGAGAGCTGCGCGCAGCAAGTGGCTCCTTCTCGGGCGGGCAGGACAAGGCGCGTGAGATCATTGCGAACTTGCTGGACCAGAACCGCTATCAGCAGATCTACGGATCAGAGGAATCTGTCGAATCTGGTGCAGAGGAAGTTGCCACAGATACCTGGCAAAAGCTGGAGCGCCACGATCCACAGAAAGTGGCCGATTATTTCAGCAGTCTCACGCCGAATATCATTGCGCTCATTCTGCGCCGGATCGACGTAGCCGCCGCGTCCGAAATCGTCGGGTTTCTCGAGGAGAACCANCTCGACCCGGTTGTTGGTCATCTCGTGGAAGATGANGCGCCAGACGCCGAAATTTACACCGTGCTCGCGCACATGCTGGAAATAGAATTGCTCAACAAAGCCGAGGGCGCGAGCGAGGGAGACGACAGTCATCTGGACGTGATCGGTGAAATGCTCAGCCTCGTGCCAAGTGATCGCCGCGACCGGATTTTGGCATTCCTGAGCAGCACGCATGAGAGCAAACTCAAAAGTATTGAACGGGTCATGTTCACGATCGACAGCTTGCCGGAGATTCTNCCAAGAGAGGTTGTCTCTGTTGTCTTCCGTGAACTGGGTGACGAGTCGATGACGCGGTTGCTCGCGAGTCTTCGGACGAGCGGTGGAGANGTCACAGANTATCTTCTGAGCAACATTTCATCGCGATTGGCAGANCAATACCGCCTGCAGCTTGAAGATGTCCCGGAAATGTCGCCTGAAAAGGTCGAAAAGGTCCAGCGAGAGTTTCTTCTNTCGCTGATGTCGCTCAAGCGGGATGGCACGATCAAGATCGGCAANCCNGAAGAGGACTAGGCCGCGTATCGNTGTCTCGGCTTACGCTCAAGCGAGAGCGANTTGNTCNGATTCAGCGAATGATCAGGTCGGCGTGTAGTGCGCCGGCTGTCTTCATCGTCCGGATGATGTCTGCAATTTCCTGGGGTGTCACGCCGAGTGCATTGAGNCCGGCGATCAGNTCGGAAAGCGAGACATTTGGCTCCANCATGGCGATGTTTTTGCTGCCAGTCTGACCGATCGTGATTTGTGACCGCGGCAGCGCAATCGACTCCCCTCTTGCAAATGGGTTTGGCTGCGACACGACAGGGCTTTCGACGACCTTGATCGAGATGTTGCCCTGAGCAATCGCGACTTTTGAGATCGTGACGTCTTCTCCGAGCACAATCGTTCCAGACTTTTCNTCGATCACGATACGGGCGGGAACGGAAACGCTGACTGGAAGGTTTTCGATGTCTGCCAGAATGCGGGAGGGTGAGCCCTGAAGACCGCGAAGGTCAAGATCAACAGTGCCGGGATCGCGAGTGTAAGCAACTTGAGTGCCGTATGCGGTGTTGATCACATCTTCCACGCGCGCAGCCGTTGTGAAGTCGGGATCGCGGAGGGCCAGGGTCAGGCTGTCTCGTTGATTGAAATCATAGCCGATCTCGCGTTCAACACGGGCACCATTCGGGATCGCACCAGCCGTCGGCGTGCCACGCGTTTCCCGCGCCGCCTGAGCTTGAACATCAATACCAGAAACGATGATGCTCCCTTGGGCGACAGCGTAGACTTCGTTGTCCGCGCCTTTGAGCGGGGTGAGGATCAAGGTGCCGCCTTCCAGGCTTTTTGCGTCTCCAATTGATGACACGGAAATGTCGATCGTCGATCCACTCCGTGCGAACGAGGGAAGGGTGGCTGTGACAAGAACAGCTGCGGCATTATTCGGCTTGATGTCCTCGCCCTGCACATTCACGCCAAGGCGCTCAAGCATGTAGGTGAGGGAATCTTCGGTAAATGGAGAATTTCGGACCGAGTCCCCAGTGCCATTCAGACCAACGACGATACCGTATCCGATGAGATCGTTTTGGCGAACGCCTTCGACATCCACGACGTCNCGTATGCGCGTTTGTGCTGTGANATTTGTTGCTGNGGTCAATGCAACGAGACAGGAGAGAGCGAGCGTTTTCCAAAACATCGTGATTAGCCTAGATAGTTCAGGAGTGAGAGTTGCGACAGCCGTGCGGTTATCATGTACGAGGCTTCGAGCGTGGTCTCCAGAGACTGNAGTTCACTNGCCGCTTCATACTGATCGCGGGCAGTCAGATTGTTGAAGGAGGCCGTCAGGATCGTTTCTTCTGCAGCAAGGCTTTCAAGNTCATCTGCAATTCTCTGTTCGAATACACCAAGATCCGCACGAAGATTCGTGATCGCTGTTTCACTCGCGGAGAGTTTGAGCGATGTCGATTCGATTAGGCCGGAGTACCCATCGAGGTTTGCGATGCTTCCATCCGGACCTGAGAGAGACAGAATAGCCAAATTGCGGATCTGCGAGCGAATAGCTTCATGGTCCGCATTCACCCCGTCGGGATCAGAAGTCGTGGTATTGCCTTGATAGATGTTCTGCTGCCAGCCGCCGGTCGGAGAACTGAAATAGTCATCGAGCTGGGTTTCNAAGTCGTTGGCATCAGTNGCCATTTGAGCGATCGCTTCGATGTCAGCTAGCAGTTGATCTGAGCCAGCAAACGGGATGGAAGATGTTGCATCCCCAGCAAACAGGAATCTCTCGCCATAACGCGCGTTCAGCGCCGACATTGTCGTTGAAAGAGCAGCTTTTGCGTCTCGGGAGGCAGTTGCGATTTCCGTTTCATGGCTCCCAACAACTGCACTGAGCATGCTGGCCGCAATACCCGTGGAACTTTCTTGTACGGTTGTGAGGCTGGACTGGACGAGCGAGAGCCTGGCGCTTCGCAGGTCCAGAACCTCCTTCTCGGATGTNAGGTCGGTTAGTGCTTTCTGGCTCAGCATAGCCTTGCCGATTCGACCGGAGAGATGCAGCGTCAAATCTTCATATCGTCCTGTCGTTGCCTCAGTGGACGTCTTTCCGATCTGTGATCTGAGTTCTGAGATGTGCTGGCTCAGCGTGGAGGTCATGAGACCCGAAGATATGGCAAAACGATCCATGCTAGATCTCCATCAATCTTTGCAGCATCTGGTTGGCGATCTCGATTACGCGGGCATTGGCTGCGTAAGCCTGTTCAATCGCCAGAAGATCTTGCATCTGGCTGTCGATATCGACACCTGTCTCGGATAGTTCCGCCTCCATCATCAAATCGTGCTGGGTCGATGCAGCAGAGAGGGCGGTTTCATGTGAAATGCGCGTCTGCCCTGTCATGGAGGCGACATGTGCAACGAGGTCAGTGGCTGAGAAGCTGCCCTGAATGCCATTGGCGTTCATCGACTGGATAGCCGTGAAGGCGTCCGACATCGCGGACAGGATGGAATTGTTGCCAGGAGGACCTTCGCTCGCTGCCCCGATCCCATCGCGAAGCCGCCAGATGCTACCACCCTGAGTGGGGTCGATCTGAGCGTTGATGTCGATACGCCCTGCCAATCCCGGATCGCCGGGAGTGCCAGTGTCTACAAACAGTCCAAATTCACCAGCAACTTTCGTCGGATCGATCGCGTCGTTGGACAGGCGACTAACCAAATCGTTCGCAATCGTATCAAGCTGGGCACCGAATGCAGGAAGGTCGGCATCACGAAGAGTGAACAGAGCGCCAAACATACCACTNGATACNGCCGCGTAGCTTGAAGCCCCAGGGGTAAGNTCCAAATCGCCGACCATCAGNTTGGACAAAGCACCGTTGTCGACNGTCATGTTTGGTCCGAACGCGTTTCCAGGAGTGAATTCAAGNTGCTTTGCGGTGCCGGCGACCANGTAGACACCTTCACTCGTGACGACATCTATTGTGCCGCCGTCGCGAGGCACTGCTTCAATAGGAAGGTATTCCGAAATCGTGTCGAGTGCGCGCTGGCGGTCGTCCATCAATGCTGCAGCTTGNGCCGTCGTGCGATCCATACCGGCCAATAAGCCATTGAGTTCTTCAACTTGCTTCAGGGCGGCATTCACGACGTTCACACCATCGGCAATTTCACGATCCGCTTCTGTGCGTTGCTGGGTAACNAGTTGAGAAAGGCNATTCAGCTCGTTCACGACCGAGTTTGCAGCGTCGAGCAACGCTGACAGCTGCGTTCCAGATTCTGGTGACACGACCGCAGCAGATAAGGCGGACTCAAAATTTGATAGCTTGCTGAACAAGCCAGTGCCTTCCGCATCGTCTCCAATTCGCGATGAGAGTACTTGCCAAGTGCTGGCCATCAGACTGGATTGTGCGACGTTGCTCGACAATGTCATACGCTCAGACGTGAGGCCTGAATCTGTCGCGCGGACGACACCGGTAGAGCTGACCCCGCTTGTGCGTCCACCGACCAATGTTTCGCTTAATATGATCGAACGCCGGACATAGCCCGGCGTTGATGCGTTTGCGACATTGGTAGCGACAACGTCGGCCCGCAGGCCTGAGACCTTCAGGCCGGTTTGGGCCGCATTGATGGCGTGGGATATACTCACGGCAGGGCTCGCATTTCAGCTAAGGCGGGCTTAGCGCTTCAGATTGGTCGTTTCCTGAAGCATCTCGTCGACGGTTTGAACGATCTTGGCGCTTGAAGAGTAGGCGCGTTGAGTTTCGATCAGGTCAGTCAATTCCGCTGCAATGTCCGTAGTGGACTCCATCAGTGCATAGCCTTCGATGCTGCCAACCGGTCCCGTACCTGCATCCCACAAGTAGAGGTTTCCACTTTCTGCGGATACGCGGAACGCCTGGCCATCCAGCGCCTTGAGACCGTTCATGTTCGGAACGTCACCGACTGGGATCTGATAGAGAGTGCGGCGGAAGCCGGTGTTGTAAATGGCTTGCAGATAACCATTCTCGTCTATCTCGACGGATTGAAGGTCACCGATGGGCGCGCCATCCTTGCTAACCGAAGTCGGAGAGAAGTTGGCAGAAAGCTGGGTGATGCCGGCGCTGTCATTTGGACGCCCGATGAAAACTTCGACGTTTCCGTGTGGCAGGCTCAAGGTCACTGTGCCGGTCGCGTCGTCATATGTCGCGCCATTGGAAGCAGTTACACCGCCTGTGTCGATACGACCGCCATTGGCAGCACTATCAGCAAAGCTGATTGCCAAGTCGCCGATGGACGTCAGCGGATTACCATTGGCGCTGTCAAAAATTTGGACAGTCCAGTCATTGCTGGATCCGGTAGCAGGAACCGACGGGGTGAATTCAATGGAAAGCGTCTGTGCACGGCCCAGATTATCGAAGTACTCGATAGGTAGTGTGTAGGCTTCTCCCGTGCCGCCAGCTGTGGTGGCGTCAGCGGGCAAATTAATGCCCAGTTCGATACGGGACGTCGGTGAGGCGGTGTATTGGGACGCGGCGATGTTGACCGGCTCCAGGTCAGTACCGCTGTTCCGGCTTACATTACCGATCTCGCCATCGGAGTTGGCTGGCCATCCAAGCAGGAACAGGCCGCTTTGAGTGCGAAGATTTCCGCTTTCGTCAGCATAGAAAGATCCGGTAGGGAGCAGCATCAGGCTGCGTTCGGACGACAGAGAGTTCACGCCTGTATTATCAGTTACCGGAACGAGGCCTCGGCCGGAAACCGCAAGGTCAGTCGCGTTTCCGGTTGAAATCAGGGACCCCGTCGCTGCGATATCCTTGAAGGCAGTTACGCGAACACCGCCAGCAGCGTATGCCGATGATTGTTGTTGCAGCACCATGCTCGAAAAATCGACCTGGCTACGCTTGTAGCCGTAGGTGGATGAGTTGGCGATGTTATCGGAAATGGCGGAAAGACGACTCGAATTCGAGTTCAGCCCCATCACGCCCGCATTCAGGGATGAAGAAATGCTCATGGTCGACTCCTACGACAGATGTATTTCTATCAGTGGAGCGCATTCCTTAATAAGCCGATAACCTTAGTTCTTAACAACCCTACAATCTGAGTTCATCTTTGTTCGGCTGATTTGTCAGGATCACGATTGAGATTCGACGGTTCTGGGATGCAGACGGATCGTCTGGAGCCAGTGGGTCTGTGTCAGCGCGACCGGAAACTTCCTTGAGGCGAGAAGGCCTCATGCCCTTTTCCAGCAGGAGCTTACGGATCATGTTGGCGCGATCAGTCGACAAGTTCCAGTTGTCGTAATTGGCATCCAGTCGATATTGGAGGCTATCAGTATGCCCGACAATCTTGATGTCGTTTCGAAATGCATCGAGAGATCCTGATATCGATGTCAGCAAATCCTGGAGGAGAGGGGTCGGATTGCTACTGCCAACCATAAACAGGGGTGAACTGTCGGAATCGATGATTTCGAGAACCATCCCTTCGGGAGACATTTTTATCATGAGGTGCTCAGAAAGCTGTTTGGCATCCTCATTCAATTCGGCCCGCAGATTTTGAAGGTTTTCGGCGACTTCCTCGGCACTAGCATCTGCCGCAGTGGCGCTGGCTTCCTTCTTTGGCGTGTCAATCGTTACATCGCGCGTGCCGCCCGTTCCCATTTTGGCGTAGGTGTCCTCGGTAAACATTGAAGAGCCATTCAGGCCATCAGACCCACCGCCAGAAATCCGGCTCACCGGAATGGTCGGGTTGAAATAGTCGGCGATGCCCTTGCGTTGTTCCTCCGTGGTTGCATTGAGCAACCACATGAGCAGGAAGAACGCCATCATCGCAGTCACGAAGTCAGCATAAGCAACTTTCCAGGCGCCGCCATGATGGCCGTCGCCCTGAACCACTTTCTTGCGCTTGATGATGATTGGTTGCGCGTCTGTCGATGCTTTATCGACCATAATCAGTCCTGCCCCGGTGCTTTGGAACACTACTCCTAACAGGCTTGAATCAACTCATGGCTAATCTGGGCGCAGGGTTTCAGACGGTCGTAGTAACCATTCAGCAACCAAATTACTTAATTCCTACCAGACGGAACTGGGTAAATATGTAGGCTTGTTGTGTCGTCTGTGCTGCGAAAGAAGATCGGGGCAGGGGGAGGACTCCCTCCAACGATTCGCCAATGCGAACCCCTTTGGCTCGCCTTGGCGTCTTCCATTGGTCAATGGACACAAGAAGTTTACGGTCAGGTTTCCACGCCGGACCTTATTTCTCGCAAGGTTTTCGCAGGGGCCGATCTGCCGAGCGCGGCCCATGACGTGTTCACTTATGTAAGCCCTGAGCATAATGTTGGACCTGTTGCTGCGGTGACAATCAACTTCGCGGGTGCCCAGAGATATTCTGCTCAGCGTTTGCGACAGGGCGCGTCTAGCCTGAACAATGCCCCTGAATTGTTTCTTCGTCTGATGGCGGAGAGCGCTGCGCGCGCCCTTTGGAAAAGAATGGCCTGTTCTATCTCCAGCGATAGTGATGCCAATGCTCCGGCGCAATTGATCGATATTGCCCGTGCAGCAGAGCCATTCGACGCCGATACAACTTACATCAACCTGACCTACAAATTGGGAGATGGAGACGGCGAGGACAGTTGGCTTATTGAAGGCGAAACTGCCGCTCCGGAAATTGGAGTCATAGTTCGGTTGTCCGCAATCAAGTCGCTTGCCAAGGCCTTTCAAGAGAATGCGGCCAGGCCCAAGTCGCAGGATGATACGGGACGAGGTGTTCTGCGGGAGCGCGTTCGGCATACGACAGTCGTGCTGGATGCAGTGCTGGATTCCATGCGCATGACCATTGGTGAGTGCGCCGAGATAAAGGTCGGGCAAGTCATCTCACTGCCGGGCGCGAAGATGGACAAACTTGATCTGAGCGCCGGTACGGTGAGCGGATCACTGCCGATCAGCCAAGGGGAACTTGGCGCCTGGAAAGGGCAGAGAGCCTTGAAGCTGAAGGCACCCGTGCCNGAGGATGTCNTTCGAGAAATTGCCGAAATTTGAGTTTGTCCCCGCNGATGGCGGAGGAATGCAAGGAGTTAGTAAGTGAACGCAATAGCAGGACTTGTCGTCACAGTCGTGATGGTCTTCGGCGGCTACATGCTGGCTGGGGGGCACCTCGATATTATCATGCATTCTCTCCCCTTCGAGATGATGATGATTGGTGGCGCCGCNACGGGCGCATTCCTCGCCGGNAATGATTTGACTACGATCAAACANGCAGGNGGCGATATTGTCGCTGCGTTCTCAGGCCCAAAATGGAAAAAATCCGACTATCAGGATCTCCTCTGCCTGATGCACGAGCTATTGAATGTTCTCAAAAAGAACCCGGTCGACATCGAAGCTCATATCGAAGCTCCTCAAGATTCAGATATCTTTGCGCGTTACCCGAAAATCCTGAAGGACAAGCGGGCGATTGAAATGATCTGCGATACCATTCGCTCAATGATCATGAATTTCGACAACGTTCATCAGGTTGAGGAGCTTCTCGAAAAGCAGCTTGAAAGCCTGATTGAGGAAAAACTTCACGGATCCCACGCATTGCAGAACATGGCGGATGCACTGCCTGCACTCGGCATTGTTGCGGCTGTTCTGGGTGTGATCAAGACAATGGCATCGATTGACAAACCCCCTGAAGTTCTTGGCGGCATGATCGGCGGCGCGCTTGTTGGTACGTTCCTTGGCGTGTTTCTCGCCTATGGAATTGTTGGCCCTTTCGCGACCCGGGTGAAACATATCCGGCTTGANGAGCACAATTTCTATTCGATGATCGGCGAAGTTCTGGTGTCAAACCTTCACAAAAATCCGGTGAACATTTGTGTTGAGGTGGCGCGACGCCATGCACCCACCCGTGTGCGCCCTTCTTTCAATGAAGTCGAAGAAGCGATCCGGGGGTTGAAACAAGCCGCGTGACCCGTTCTCGTCTCCCTCTTGTTGTCGGCTTATCCGTCGTGATGAGCATGCCCGCACTTGGGGAGATTTCAGGTGAAACTGGCGTGCCTGTGGCGGAAGCAGATCAACTGTCAGAGTATTTTCGCCAGTTCGTTGACGACGCGATTGATGAAGGATTGCTCGCGCCGGCCGGCTCCAACCCGCAGGCGACGCCGGTGTTCCGGGGGCGCCTGGATAGCGCAGAGCCCAGCCGCCCCGTTCCCATGTCGACAGGATGTACTGCTGAAACTGANCTGGATTTCGCGCCGTACATAAGCCTGAGCAGCTATGAGGACTTCTTGCATTGGCGAGCGCAGAAGCTTTCGGATCAGGAGTCTATACGCCCAATCGAGATGGCGATGGCCTACATCACGATTGGGTTGTTTGCTGAAGCCCGGCTTCAACTCGCTGATCTTGAAGGACAGAATGCTGAACTGCTCCGAGACTTCTCTTATTTTCTGGAAGAGGGGCGGGTCACTCGGATCGACGCACTCAATCAGGCCGCGGAGTGCAGCCCTTCGGCGGCAATCTGGCAATCTTTGGCGAAGGTCACGATGCTCGATCCGGACGGGGTCTCACAGCTGAATGCCAGTCTGACTCTCTACAGAAAACTACCTTGGTATCTTAAGATACGCTTCGCTGCGATGGCTGTGCCCGCTCTGGACCAGATGGGGGAGCCCTTGCTGGCCGAGAAAATGATGGCGGATTTCACTGCGGAACAGATTGCGCGCTCGCCGCGCTTGTCGCTGAACCAGGCCATTCTTGACATGTACAAGGGCGGACTGGTTGCGGATGAGGGCTTACGACCATTCCTGAGAAACTCTGATCTGAGGTCGGTTGCGGCGGCTGCTTTGTTGAAGCATGGATTTCCCATCGAAACCGAAGTCCAGAATGAAGTGGTCGGCAACATTGTCGAGAATGTGCAGCGCATGCCGGATGGCCAGAACATCCGTACGAATTTGCGGGCTATGCTGGATCGTCCTGCTGAAATCACGGATTACGAAACGATCTCACGACTGGCGTCCCTGCCGACGCTTCAGGAACCGGAGACGAGACAACTTCTCAGCGCGCAATTGGTGAGAAGGCTGGACGCGGACTTTTCAAAGGACGACCATTTTTTCAAGGTTGCCGCAATGAGTGCGACGTTCCTGAATCGTGATCTGTTGGGAGAGAGCGAAGAGGCAGCAGAAGTGCTGAAGTCCGCCACTGTCGTCGCTGCGGATCTCGGTCTGGTGAATGTGGTGAATGAGTTCGCCAACGATATCAAACAGGATGATGATCTGGCCTCGAAACGCGCGGAAATGGCATTCCGGATGTTTGACGTGACAGCACTTCGGAATCTTTCCGGAACAGACCCGAATAATACTGACGTGACCCGACTAGCCGCGATGAGCGCAATCATGGCGCGGGATACGATGTGGCTTCAGACTCTGGTTTCCAAAGTTTCTCTCGACGCAGCGACTCTTGTGGATCTCATCGAATGCGATGCGGTGTATGGCGACTGGGTTCTGCCAGAGAACTTCTATGTCGCTGCTGAACAGATCGCGGACGAACAGTACATAGCACGCGCTCAAGCTGTGCTTGCTCTGCGGGCGCGAGGTTCAGCCACGGGTTCACGAAAGATCCATCTGAACGAAATTCCGGAGAATCTTCAGCTGATCAGTCAGCTCCTTGATTCGACAATTGGAGGTGCTCTCTAGTGTCCAATGCAATTTATGCCACCTTGACGCGCCAAGACGGTCTGCTTCGAGAAATGCAGGTTATCGCGAACAATGTCGCAAACTCCAGCACAACTGGTTACAAATCAAATCACGCCATCTTTGCCGAGCATATTGCTGCGGTAAATGGAGAAGGCGACAGCGTCTCCATGGGTAGCTTGTCGGGCCATTCGCACGATCTGTCACAAGGAGCGATGAAGCATACCGGCGGACAGTTCGATCTAGCGATTCATGGCGAGGGGTTCTTTGTCCTGGAAACTCCAGCAGGTGAGCGGCTTACGCGTGCAGGGGCGTTCCAACTTTCCGCGGACGGAAATCTCGTCGATGCTTTTGGTAATCAGGTCATGGGCGCTGGCGGCGGAGCCATTGCTATTCCCGAAGAGGTTACACGCATCTCCGTTGCGCCAGACGGAACTATTTCGTCAGGCCAGGAAATTTTGGGTCAGATCGGTGTGGTAACTGCGAACGGACAGATCGCTCAAGAGGGCGGTACCATGTTTGTGGCCGCTGAGGGCTATGAGCAGGTCGAAGAGCCAAATGTAATTCAAGGTGCATTGGAACAATCCAATGTGTCTTCGATTCTCGAGATTTCGAGACTGATTGAAGTCCAGCGCGCTTACGAGGCGGGGCAAAGCCTGATCGAAAAAGAAGACGAGCGGATCAATCAACTGATCAAGACAATGCGNCAGCTCTAGAGCTTTCGCAAATTGAGGGGAATGAGATGAAATCATTGCAAATCGCCGCGACAGGGATGGCCGCTCAGCAATTGCGAGTGGAGGTGATCTCCAACAACATTGCCAATATGAGCACGGCTGCTTATCGACCGCGTACGGCTGAATTTTCGGATCTCATGTATCAACAGCATTTGACCCCGGGGACAATCACATCCCAAGTGGGAACGGTCGTGCCCGCAGGTATTCAGCTCGGCACAGGCGTGAAGCCATCCTCAGTGTCAATGGANATNACNCAAGGNGGCCTTCGGGAAACCAGCTCAGAGCTGGACCTTGCGATCGACGGTACAGGATTCTTTGAGGTTACGCTGCCGTCTGGCGAGTCCGCCTATACACGCGATGGTAAGCTGAACCGCAGTCCGGACGGGGAGATCGTAACGATGGATGGATTCCCGCTCGCAGATGGAATTGTCATTCCGGAAGAGGCGCGCAGCATATCCATCAGTCGCGATGGGGAAGTGGTCGCATACTTTGATGGTGAGTCTGATGGTCAGCCTATAGGCAATATTTCGTTGGTTCGTTTCATCAACGAAAAAGGTCTTGAGGCGATGGGTGACAACATGTTTCGACAGACAGAGGCATCGGGTCCACCAAACCAATTGGTCGCGGGTACGGAGGGTATGGGCCTGATTCGACAAGGCTACCTGGAGGAATCTGGTGTAGATGTGGTTCAGGAAATTTCTGAGCTCATCGAGGCTCAGCGCGGATATGAGCTGAACTCCAAAGTGATCACAGCCGCCGACGAAATGCTCGCGGCGACAACAAGGTTGAGGTAACAGAATGATACCAGCAATAGCATTGGGCCTCGGGCTTGCTGCGCACATGATTGGGGCGTCAGCTTCTGTCGCGACTGAAGTGATACGGGCAGGGGACACCGTCACTGCTGCGAACATCTCTACTGAAACCGGCAGTATGGTGTCATCGGATAATCCACTTATTGGCCGCGAAGTTCGGCGTACTGTCTATGTCGGACAAGAGCTCAGCCTGGACGATACCCAGCCCGCGCGATTGGTGCGGCGTAATCAGGTCGTGACGGTAAAGTTCGTCAGCGGTGCGCTGGAGATCACTACCACGGGACGAGCCATGAGCGAGGCGACAGAAGGAGACAGCGTTTCCATTCTGAACCTCAACTCGAAGAAGATCGTAAGCGGAATCGTGCAATCAGACGGATGGGTACTTGTNCAATGAAGATGACATTCACTCTGACTGCGGCGGCCCTCAGCGTTACCGCCTGTGCTTCGATCCCTTCCGCAGACGCGGAGTTCGACATGACGACACCCACGGTTGTGNCGATGGTGCATCAGCCCGTCGCTGAACCGGTAGGTACGGATGATGCATCNCTCTGGACGACGTCTCCAAATGCCTTGCTGAGCATGCGTCGGGCAAAGGCTGTCGGCGATCTTNTGACNGTTGTTGTAGAAATGGATGACCGGGCAAGTCTCCAAAGTTCGCTATCGAGAAATCGGAATAGCAGTGCGGATATGAATGTCGATGCCCTGTTCGGCCTGCCAGAGTGGGCAAATGGTGTGCTGCCCGGCGGGGCTTCCCTGTCTCCTGGTGTAGACTATAGCCGTGGTTCATCTCTCGATGGCAGCGGGGCGATGAACCGGGCCGAGAGTATTGCTTTCACATTGGCGGCACGCGTTGTTGCAATGGAGCCTAATGGAAACCTGGTCATTCAGGGCTACCAGCAAACCCGGGTCAGCAATGAGTTGAGNATGCTGACCGTCAGCGGTGTAATTCGCGCACAGGACATTACACGGACAAATACGGTGTCCTACGAGAAAATCGCGGAAGCCCAGATTTCCTATCTGAATACAGGTGACGCAACATCCGTTCCGCAACAAAGGGTAGGGCAGAAAGTGCTCGACCGGGTTATCCCGTTCTAGGAAGACGCCATGAAACAGATAGTTCCGTCCATCGTTGCGTTGCTGGCCATTGTTGCGGGTGGGGGAACGGCGCATTTCCTGACATCAGGTTCAGATGCAAAGCCGGCTGCGGCTGCCCATAAAGACGATAAGCATGCGGAGCCGAAGAAGGAAAAGAAGGCTCACGGCAAAGCAGACAAGCACGGGAAATCCGACGGTTCGGAAGTCACTTATTACAAGTTTTCGCGTGAGTTTGTCGTGCCAATGATCGAAAATGATCGTGTGCAGAGTCTCGTAATCCTGAACCTCAATCTCGAAGTCGATACGTCGATCTCTCAGGAACTGTTCTCGAAAGAGCCGGTCTTGCGGGACAACATCATGACGACACTGGTCAAGTTGAGCAGTGGTGGTCGCACGCTCAATTCGATTACTGACGTCGACAATTATGAAACGCTTCGAGCCATGATTCTCACGAACCTACAGAATGAGGTTCCGGAGGGAATACGAAACGTACTGATACTGGATATGGCTCGGCAGGATCTTTAAAGGTTCGAGAGGTCGTTAGCCTTCGTCCCGGTACTTCGTCACACTGTATAGATCGGCCGATAGGTGGGAAGAGGTTCCGAACCGGAGCGTCCCATTCTCGCTTCCAACTTCAGTGATTGTCGTGATCAGCTGAGGCGCACCAAGGCTGATGTACTCGCTGCCGCTGTAGTAATCTATGGAGAACTCGAACAGCTCATCTTCAGTGATCGATTCGCCAGTATTTGTTTGTCCATTCCAAGTATGCACGCTGTCTTCAGTGTCGAGTTGTTCGGACCATATCAGTTCACCATCGGAATTTCGGACAGTCAGATATGCACTGTCGGCACTTTCAGGCGCATTTGTCAGATACCTAATTTCAGTGCCTGAGTAAGGCACCCAAGATGACTCGATCGTGACTGTTTCTCCCAGCCATTCACTTGCAAACATCGTGTGCAAGTCGCCGATCAATGATGAGATGCTGCCCAGGCTGGAGTTCGTTTGAACTTGCTGTTCGAGAGACGAGAAGGTGGCCAACTGATCGACGAACTGGGTCGAATCCATGGGAGACAGCGGGTCCTGATTCTGCACNTGTGCCGTGAGCAGTTTGATGAAGTTTGTGAACTCTTCGCCAAATTGCTGAGTGGCGGCTGAGCTGTTCGTTGTCTGCTGGGCAGATTGGGTAGAAGTCGTGTTGGTGACGGTGCTCATGATCTTTGTCTCTTAAACCCGTATGTCCAGGCTAGTTGTGGCTGACGTGTCTGCCCGCGTTGCTGGTTCGCGGTTTAGAAGAGGTGCGTCCGAGCGTTCCATCTCTTCCTCTGGCGTAGTCAGATTTGACGACTCCCAGTTTCGGGCGTTCTGTTGTTGCGGCGTTTTCTCTTGGAACGTCATATCGCTTCCAGACAAGCCATGTTGTTCCAATGTCGCGACCAGGTCTGGATGGAATGCCCGTATCCGGCGAATGGCTTCAGCGGAATCGGCCGTAATTACCACATGCTGCAGACCTTGAGAGTCAAACTTGAACTCCAGCGATACCCTACCGAGTTCGGGCGGATCCAGCTGAATTCGGATTCGAGAATTTTGTGTGTCTGATGAGAGTTCCTGAGAGATGATGCTCGCAATATCGTCAGGAACCGCGACGTAGTTCGTCATAGCAGGTGGCGTCTGAACGGCGGTCTGTATTGGCGGGGTAGCCACCAAAGTTGGGCTTGAAGTCGCGCCGGCAGTCGCCCCTAGGGACGACATAGCGGACACGTCGCTTGGTCTTGGCTGGGTTTCAATAAGCGCATCTGGTTGAGCCTTCGCCGCCGTGATTTGTGTGGCTGCTCCGGACGTTTCAGACTTCGATGTGCGTTCTGGTTGGTCCACAGAAGCGGGATCTTCGACTGGCGGTGCGGCCTGCTTTTCCGTTGATCCAGCCTCTGACGTGCTAGCGACGTTCTCTATCTCCACGCTGGCGATTTCAGGTTTGGTTTGCTGTTCCAAACTTGAATTGGTGGAACGAACGAGCGTTGCGTTGTCTTGATCGACTTCGAGCATATGTCCGCTACGAGAAGTGACAGCGGCTTCCGATGCTTCGGATTGAGCTGCCTCACCAACTTGGTCTGCAGTTGTTACTTCGCCGGACGAGGAGTTGGGTGAAATCAACAAGGGCTGATTCGACTCAGCGTCAATTTCCACGACTGCAGTTTCACGGCTGGATATCGTGGAGGTGGGATGCTCTGGCTCGGTTGGACTTGCCGCCGTCTTCTCTACTCCGAGCGCATTGTTCAAGGCGCNTAGCTCAGTCAACTCAACAGCTTCTGAATCCGCAGAAGCTGGCAGATCTATCTCTGCATCGCCAGTCGCGCCGGTCGTTGGTTCCGTCGGGTCTAAATCAAGAAACTGGTGTGATGTCTGATCACTCAAGGGCCCAAAAGGTTGAGCCACAACCTGGAGATTGTCTGAAGTTTCTTCATCAACATCTTCGTATGAGAGTGTTGAGAGCGCCTCCAGGAATTCCTTCGCAAATCCGCCTTCGACCGGAGCGGGCCTCGTCTCGTCATGGCCACTTTTTTCGGCCGCAGACAAACGTTCCAAGCTAAGGAAAGGCGTCATTCGTTAATCCAGATTAGCTATCTTTTAACCCTAATTGCCTCACCAGTGGTAAATTAAGATTTAAGTTGCGGGGGATTCCGCGCGATTGTTCCAGCCAGAAGGGGAGCCGGTTCATGACGACGATTCAGGGGCAGGGTGGCATTCCTTTGCCTGTTGCAGCCAGTCAATCCGGCGCGCCAACATCCAGCGCGGACGAGCTGATCGATGTAGGAAAGCGGTTCGAACAGCTGCTGTGGGCAGAAATGCTGAGCCACACTGGCTTGGAGAAAGCCTTCACGCAATCAGGTGGGGAGGCGGCGTCGGCATTTTCTCGCATGATCGTCGAATCCATCGCTGAAGATCTGGCTGAGTCTCATCCNCTGGGGTTGAACGCGACCGGAGTNGCGCAACTTTCGTCNANTATGGGGAATGGGGATGAGTGAANNAGTANCCGCCGAAGCCGCTTTGTCTCGTCTGGAGACGGTCCTGGCCACAGAGCGCGTAGCTTTGATGTCTGGTCAAATTCACCAAGTAGCCGATCTGATGTCTGAAAAGATGGAGGCAACTCAGGCCGTCGACGCACTGATTTCAAGTGAGCATCCTGCGCTCGGTCGGGAGCGCATCAGGACCCGCTTGAAAGGTATCAGCGCGGCTGCAATTGAGAACGCTCAGCATTTCAAAGCGGCGCAGAATGGACTCCGCAGCCTTGCCGCNCGCATCGGAAATATGGCGCAGGATTCTTACGTTGGAGCCTACTCCTCCAATGGTTTGCAGACGCCGTTTACCAAGGCGACAGGAAATTATCTAAAGAAGGCATGATGATTAACTGATTGTACACGGCTCCTGTATACTCAAGTACAGCGAACCAAGATGGGTTGCGGGGAATCCCGACGTCAGGACGACGTAAGATCGAACCTAGGCAGCGCTAAGCCGCTCGCCTGACGCAAATGGGGTACATTCAAATGTCCAGTATTCTGACTAACAATAGTGCGATGGTTGCGCTGCAGACTCTGCGCAACATCAACAGCAACCTTGAAACCGTTCAATCCGAGATTTCGACCGGTAAGAAAGTTGCTACCGCCAAAGACAACGCCGCCATCTGGGCTATCTCGACGGTCATGTCGACCGACGTTGAGAGCTTCAACCAGATCACGGACTCTCTGAACAAGGGTTCTTCCACCGTAGGCGTGGCCCGTGCTGCTTCCGAACAGGTCACCGAGCTTCTCCAGGACATGAAGAACCTGATCGTGTCCGCTCAGGAAGATCTGAATGCTGACGACCGCGCAAAGATCCAGACGGATATTGATGCGAAGCGGACCGCAATCAGCAACATCGTGAACGCCGCTCAATTCAACGGTCAAAACCTCCTGCAAGGCACCGAGAGCATCTCTATCCTCGCATCGCTTGACCGTGGATCTGATGGCTCTGTCTCTGCAACCTCTATCACTGTTGCTCGCCAGGATCTGCAGACAACGGCAGCAGTCGATGCGGCTGCGAAGGAAGCAACTGATGCAGGTTATGTTTCGACTGCAGACTCAGCTACAGACTCCACTGTAGATCTGTCTAGCGGGGATGCAGGTTTCATGTCCACGGCTCAGTCTGGCAATATCACCGATGGTAACGATGCAGACATTACGCTCGACGCCGGTACAGTTACGACGGGTGATGAGTTCACCATCAATGTTGGTGGCTCTGATTACACCTACACCGCGCTGGAAGGTGACACAGCCAATGATGTTGCTGCAGGCCTCAAAACGCTGATCGACGCAGGTAGCATTGCCAACCTCACCGTCACGGTCACCCCAGGCGCAGATCCTGCCTCTGATGATGCGACCATTAATCTGGCCGCTGCTGGCGGAAACGTGACCTTTGACGAAACTGGTCTGGCATCTGAGACGACTCAAGGCGTCATCTCCGATGGTGATACGATCGATGTTACACTCGCTGGTGGCACAATCACCGCTGGTGATACGTTCACGATCAATGTGGGTGATGCAGAGTATACCTACACTGCCGTCGACGGTGACACCAACAATGACGTTGCCGCTGGTCTTAAAACCCTGATTGATGCTGGCAGCATCTCTGATCTTGTCGTTACTGTGACTGATGCAGGGGACCCAACTTCCGATGCTGCGACGATCTCGCTTGAGGCCGACGGTGGCGACGTAAACGTCAGCCTGGCTGGTCTTGGGTCTCAGAACGCAGCTGTTGCGGCAGGCGGTCTTGGCGCGATTGCTGACCTCAGCGTTGCAACGGCTGAAGATGCCACGACGGCTCTGAATACGATCGAAGACCTGCTTGATACGGCGATCAACGCTGCGACATCATTCGGTTCTGCGCAGACGCAGATCGAAGGTCAGGGCGAATTTGTTCAGACACTGATCGACTCCATGACATCCGGCATCGGCGCCATGGTTGACGCAGACATCGAGGCGGCTTCCGCCAAGCTTCAGGCCCTGCAGGTTCAGCAGCAGCTCGGCGTCCAGGCGCTGTCGATTGCGAACTCGAACCCGCAGACACTCCTGTCGCTGTTCAGATAATTCTAACCGGACCCGGGCGCACACCAGTGCCCGGGTTCACCCAGTACCAAGCATAGAGAGGGTGTATGCAACAACTGGCTTACAAGGCATACGGCGAAGTAACGAGCCGTACCGCCAACACCGGACAGATTGAATACACCTTGTTTGAGGAGATCACTCAGGCCCTCAAAGCGGTTGATGCCGAAGGCCACCCCCAGCCGACCATCTGGGCAGACGCCATTGATCGCAATATGAAGCTCTGGCAAATTCTTTCCACGGATATCGTGAGTGACGAGAATCAGCTGGACCCGACGCTCAAGCGCAATCTGATTGCCCTGGCGGAATCTGTTCGCCGCATCAGTTATCACGTTCTTTCTCGCAAAGCAGAGTTGTCCGAACTCATCGAGATTAACGAAATCATCATGCAGGGGCTGTCTGGTCAGGGATCAGCAACAGCAAGCGTGGCGGCAGAATAATGTCTGGACTCGTATTGAAACTCGCAGCGGGTGAACGTTTCGTCGTAAACGGAGCTACGCTCGAAAATGGCGATAAGCCCTCGACGGTGCGGGTGGTCGACGATGATGCTCGTATTCTCCGTTGTCGCGATGCGTTGCGACCTGCGGATGTTGATACGCCAACCAAGCGCATATACTACGCCATCCAGCTGATCATTACCGGTGATCTTCAGGAAGAGGAAGTTCTGCCTGCGATCATTGAAGAGTGCGGTCGATTGGAAGACGTGTTCGAAACAATCGANAAAAAACTGATTGCTGTTCTGCGCTCGATGCTTGGCCGAGGTAATTTCTATTCGGCTCTTTGCCATTTGCGAAATGTCATTGCCATTGAGGCGGAGCTGNTGAAACATGCGANCAGCCGCCAGTCGGCTGAACCCCACGCCCGGGTCGCCTGACATGGTGTATCAGCCGGTCATTCCCCTGGCAGGCTATGGCGGATGGAAATTCTTGGAATCCACCTTTGACAAGCAGCTCGAGGGCTATACGGATTCAGCCGGTGTAAAAAACGACCGCGCCTACTTCGAAGATAAGATGTCTTCGCCGATTTCGATGGAAGATTTTCTTTCGGATAANCGGCTATTGAGAATTNCGCTCACCGCGTTCGATCTTGGTGGAGAAGAGTGGAAAGTTGGTTTCATTCGCCACGTCATGGAAGAGAATGCTGATCCNGANAGCACCTTCCTCAAGCGNTTGAACAATCAGTCCTATACAANCTTTGCGACAACGTTCGGATTGAACGATGGGATGATCTCNNTGTCGGCCGANACGATTTCGACATTGGCGGACGATTTTGAGCTTGCGGGCTTTCGCTCAGCCGTAGGCGAGGTCGACAANAACATGAAGCTCAGCCTGAACTATCAGGCAAAGATTGGTGAATTGGTTCGTGAAGGGTCCAGCGACTCGGCCAATCTCTACCGGATTCTCGGCGATGTTCCCGTTCGCACCATGTTGGAAACTGCACTAAACCTGCCCACGTCCTGGCAAGAGCTAGACGTCGACCGCCAAGCCGAGATCCTTAAAGAACGGATGCTGAGTGTTTTCTCGATAAGCAGGGTTACGGACATTACAAATGAGGACGTTGTGGAAAAGGCGATACAGCGGTTCCACACTATGGACTCGATCCTGACTGGTCAGGAATCTCTGTCTTCCGGCTCTGTCGCGCTAACGCTGTTGAACAATGCTGCCGGCTTTGGTTCGTCTGCCAGTCAGAACTTGTTTCTCAGCATCGTATCGAGCGGTTAGTCTGACTTGCTTTCAGGCTGAGGGGACTCGCCCAGAAGAGAGCTGAGCCTCAAGAATGCGTCCGGAATATCCGCCGGATTTTTCTCTGAAACGAAAGCGTCCAGATCCGGATAGAGTCGGATCGCTCGATCGCCTGCAGCGTCATGACCCTTTTCATAAAGATTGGCGCGCAGCATCGGAGCAATCTCCTCAAATAGTGCGACGGTGCGCCGGTAGTCTTTCAGCGTCAGGTTTTCCTCGGGCGTGGCGGCGTCTGGCAGGCACCGAGAGACGCTGCGCAAGACGTCTATCGCGGGATAGCGACCACGTTCTGATATTTTTCGCGATAGAATGATATGCCCGTCCAACACGCCGCGAACCATATCTGCAACCGGTTCTTCCATGTCGGACCCCGCTACGAGCACTGAGAAAATTGCCGTGATGTCACCACACCCGTGCGGGCCGGGTCCGGTGCGCTCCGCGATTTCTGCAATCGCGCGCACTGTTGACGGTGGGAAGGCGTTGAGCGCCGGTGTTTCACCTGCCGCCAGAGAGACTTCCCGGTGTGCTTCGGCGAAGCGCGTAATCGAGTCGAACAGGAACAGGACCTGATGCCCCTCGTCACGGAAATGCTCAGCTGTGGCGATTGCGCACAAGGCAGCCCGTTTCTTGGCGCCGGGCGGATCATTCGCTGTCGCAGCCACAATGACCGTTCGGGACAGGATGGATGCAGGCAGGGTTTTCTGCACGAATTCGTTCACTTCGCGGCTGCGCTCGCCAATGAGTGCGATCACCACGCGGTCAGCTTTCACGCCCGCAGCCAGCGAGCCGAGAAAGGTTGATTTTCCTACGCCAGATCCTGCGAACAGGCCGAGGCGTTGGCCTTGGCAGATTGGCAGGAGGGTATCAGTGATCATCCATCCGGTGGACAATCGGTTGCCGAGGCTTTTCCGATTGGTGTTGGGCGGAGGCGGCGCGCGCAGCGTCCGGCGTGCCGTGTTGGGGGCAGGAGGCACACTCTCCAGTCCGGGTGATACGCCCCGATAGTCGATGATCTTGCCAAGCCAATGATCGCCGGGGTCGACATAGGCTTCCTGCTCCAGAAATGTCCGGTCTCCGATGCGGATGGCGTCGGACTCACCGTAGAGCATGGCTTTGACGTGCTCTCCCGTTACCGAGAGGACTTCGCCAAAAACTTCCCCCTGGCGGGTTTGAACGCGGATCTCATTGCCGAGCCTGGCGAATTCACTGATGCCCGCAAGTTGGACGAGACCCGGAGTCACCTCCGTTACCGTGCCCCAGATTCGGTACAATCGATCCGGAAAATTGGGTNTNTCTCGCAACAAGTAAACAGATCCCGCTCATTCGTTAACCATTTCTTCAAGTTAGAACGGCTAATTTTCTAAACAGTTAATTAAGGGTGATTCCGTGTCGATTCTTAATCTGGACGTTCTGAGTGTCTACAGCGCTATGGCCCGCCACGCGGCGGAAAGCCAAAAGGTGTCTGCAACCAATATTGCGCACGCCNATGACCCGGGCTTNAAGGCCACNCAGGTAGAATCCTTNCAGGACTTTCTGGCGCGTGCTGCTGCAGGAACAGCAGACGAAACGGATCCCGTATTTCGGACGTTCCAGAAAGAGATCGCGAANTCACCGAACGGNAATTCGGTCAATCTCGAAGTTGAAATGTTCAAGGCNGCCGAAGCGCAGGGGCAGCACGAGATGGCTTTGTCTGTTTACACAAAGTCGCTGGACCTGTTGCGGACCGCAATTGGCAGGAAGGGGTAAATCATGGACTCGTTGAAAGCCACGATGCTGCAGGCTGTGTCTGGCATGCAGCTGCAGTCGAAACGTATCGACATCACGTCGCAGAACGTCTCGAACGCTGATACGCCCGGGTATCGCCGGAAGGTGCTGACCATTGAGCAGGCCCCATCATCCGGTAGCGCGTTCATGCAGACACGCATCGATCTGGATGAGAGCGAAGGCGAGCGCCGATACGATCCAGCCAGTCCGATGTCTGATGCCGAGGGTTATGTCACGTCGTCGAACGTATCGCTTGTGACCGAAATGGCTGACATGCGTGAAGCAAATCGCAGCTATGAGGCGAACCTCAATTCGTTCCGTCAGGCGCGAAGCATGTACCAATCACTTCTTGATGTTCTCAGGCGCTAAGGGGAGGGCAGAATGTCCAATGTAAGTTTCAGCGCATATGCAGCGCTTGGCTCGGTTCAGCCTACGAAGACACCGGAAAAGCCGGCGCAAGCTGAAGAGGGAAAGTCGTCGGGGCTCGCCGAGGGGTTCTCTACGTTCAAGGCTGCGCTACAGGATGCCGAGCAGGCCGCGATGCAGACGGCCGTGTCTGGCGCTGATCCCCATGCGATGGTGGAAGCGCTGGCGCAGGCGGAACTTGTTCTGGATGCAGCCGTGACGGTGCGCGACAAGGTCGTTGAAGCCTATCAGGAATTGCTCCGGATGCCGGTCTGATCAGGACAGGCAGAGATGACCGAACTTGCCATCTTTGAAGTCTTGCGCGGAGCGCTGTGGGCGGCGGCGATGATGGCTCTGCCAATCCTCGCTGTTACATTGGTATTGGGTTTCGTGATTGGCTTGCTTCAGGCGCTTACCTCCATTCAGGAAATGACACTGACCTTCGTTCCCAAGATTCTGGCTGTGGTCGTCGTGTTCTTCCTGACGCTTGGCTACATGACCCGTATTTGCCTCGATTTTTTCAATAATACTGTCCTTCCGATGATCTCCCGATAGGGGCACCATGCCGACTTCACGCTTTTTCGACCTTTCGAAACCGACCGCCGTCATCGCCATCGGCCTGATGATGGTGATTTTGGTGATGGTGTTACCGGTTCCGGCCTGGGTAATGGACATTGGCCTGACCGCATCATTCGCCTTTGCGATCTTGATCTTCACGACGAGTATCTTCATCGAGAAGCCGCTGGACTTTTCATCATTCCCCAGTGTCTTGCTGGCCAGTCTCGTACTCCGTCTGGCGCTCAACGTCTCCTCCACCAAACTGATCATCAGTGAAGGGCATACCGGTACGAATGCGGCGGGAGGGGTCATCGAAGGGTTCGCCATGTTCATCATGGGCGGGAATCTGTTCGTCGGATTGGTTGTGTTTGCGGTTCTGGTAATTGTGAACTTCATGGTCATCACAAAAGGTGCTGGTCGCATGGCGGAAGTCGGGGCGCGCTTTGCCTTGGATGCTATGCCAGGCAAGCAAATGGCGATCGATTCCGATCTTGCCGTGGGCGCCATCAGCCATGAAGAAGCGCGCAATCGCCGCCAAAAGGAACAGGAAGAAGCGTCCTTCCTCGGATCTCTCGATGGTGCGTCCAAGTTCGTGAAGGGCGACGCAATAGCAGGGCTGTTGATTACGGCGCTGAATCTGGTGGCCGGTATTGGCTTCGGAATTGTCGCCCATGGACTCAGCTTCACCCAGGCGCTCAGCAACTATTCCATTCTCACCGTTGGTGACGGTCTTGTCTCCCAGATTCCGGCCGTGATCGTTTCGGTTTCCGCTGCGTTGCTTCTCGCCAAGGGGCGTGAAGACGGCGCCATTGATCTTGCGCTTGGCGCGCAATTGGGCGGCAACGCCACGTCCCTGATGATTGTTGCCGGCATTCTCGGCGCGTTTGCGCTCTTCCCCGGCCTTCCATTCATCCCGTTCATGCTGGCTGCCGCTGCCTTCGCCACGGCCTCCTTCTACATTCGCAGTCGCGAACGCGAAAAGGCCGCGCAAGCTGAAGCGGAAGAAGTTGAGGCCCCACAAACCAGCCTCGTGATAGGAGACTCCATCCACTCTGATGAAATTCATCTGGAAGTCGCTCCGGACCTTGTCGGCATGGTGCTTCAAGGGGCAGGGGGCTTCGAAAGCCGCATCGACAAGATTCGCCGTTACATTGCGGAGGAATACGGCTTCGTCCTTCCGTCGATCCGCATGACGGACAATCCGACCTTGAGCAAGAACGAGTACCGAATTCGAATTCAAGGTGTGCGTGTTGATAGCGGACTTGTGCGCCCCGGCTCACTGCTGGCTTTGATGGAAGATTCCCAACTGCCGCATCTGCAAGGCGAAAAGGTCAAGGAACCGGTTTACAAGGCCGCCGCGCGCTGGCTGCCGAGCACAAAGAAGCAGGAGCTTGCTGCTTCAGGTATTCCGGCGATCGAGCCTACGGAAGTGTTGGCGACCCATATGCTCGAAGTTATTCAGGCCAACTTTACCCTCGTCTTTACGCGTATGGTCATGCTCGACACGCTGGATGCGCTGACACACATCAGCGACACGGAGCGCGCGGCCTCCAACCGCCGGTTCCTCGACGAGTACATACCAGGGAAGGTTACGCCGGAATTGCTCCTTTCGGTCTTGCGCCTTCTACTCGAAGAGCGCGTTTCAATCCGGAATCTGTTCCTGATCGTGGAGACCATCGCGGAAGTGAAGTCGCAATCCAGTGCGCCTTCTCGCATTGTGGAGCTTGTGCGCCAACGACTTGGATTCCAGATCGTTGATCGTTTGCAGGATGGCCAAGGGCGCCTGCCCCTGCTGCAGCTCTCTACAAACTGGGAGCAGAAATTCAATGAGCACGAGATATCTCGCGAAGACGGTGGGTCTGACATAGCATTGCCGCCGGAAATGTTTGGCGAGCTGACGGCAGCCGTGCAGGCCAAGCTGAATGAGATGGCGCAGAAGGGGGTTGTTGCATCGGTAGCGACCTCTTCCCGTCGTCGGCGGTTCTTGCAGACCGTGCTCGCCAGCAAGGGCGTGCGTAACGCTGTGCTGGCCTATGAAGAGATCGGGTCCAAAAGCAAGCCGTACATCGTCGGCGTGGTGTGATGCTGGAGCAGCTGCCATTTGGGCCGCAGCTTTCCGCCTGGATCATCATGTTCATGTTGATCGTAGGCAGGTTGACCTTCGTCGTCTTTCTCATGCCCGGTATCGGCGATCAAACTGTTCCAGCGCGCGTTCGCTTGTCCCTTCTTTTGGGGGCGGCGATGCTGTTTGCAATGTCAGGACTTGTCAGTCCACCAACCGATTTATCCATCGGAAATTTTGTTGGGTTGTTGGGCGCGGAGATTATCATTGGCCTGGGCCTTGGCGTCCTGTTGAGAACGACAATCTGGATTCTCAACATGGCGGGTGCGTTGATTGCGCAGTCCATCGGCCTGTCCCAGATGCTGGGTATCGCTCTGGATACAGAGGCGCAAACAGTCACATCGAACCTACTCGCTTTGGCAGGTGCTGTCCTGCTCTTGTCGGCTGACTACCATGTCAGCGTGTTCGTTCGCATGGCTGAAGTGTATTCCGAAATTCCCGTTGGCGCACTGGCTCAGTTCGATCAAGGTTTCGTCATTGACGGCATGCTGAATGCTGTAAAGTTCGCTGTATTGATCGCTTGGCCTTTCGTGGCGATCAACTTGCTCTACAACATCTCACTGGGCTTCATCAACAAGGCCTTGCCGTCCCTCATGGTGGCGTTTGTGGGCGCNCCCTTCATGATCGGNGCGGGNTTTGTCTTGTTGGCCNTNTCNATATCAACAATACTGATGGTCTGGATGGATCGCGTGTCNGGTTCNNTAGGGTGGTGGTGAGGTGANGCATGGCTGAAGATCAGTCTGGTGGTGGAGAAAAGGAGTTTGAAGCCACTGAACAGCGGCGCAGGGAAGCGCGCCGTGAGGGCAATATTCCTCAGTCCAAGGAAGCGAATACGTTCGCCCTCTTTGCAGGAATCGTAATTTCCGCAATCGTCTTCAGCGCGATTGTTGCCGGTGCAATNTTCAACGAGTTCTCGTCTCTCATGTACCATGCCGATAGTTACGCATCGGATGTCTTCACGTCAGACGGCAGCGCTACGCGCAGCTGGCTTGTGCGGATCCTAGTCTCGCTGACGCCCATCTTTGCCATTCTCGTTGCGCTCGTGCTNGGGACATTGATTATTCAGCAAGCGGTCGCTTTTTCCTTCAAGAAAATCAAACCCGAGTTCAACAAGATTTCGCCCGCCGAGAACTTGAAGAAGAAGTATGGTGCGAAAGGAATTCTCGATTTCCTCAAAGACATGGCGAAGATGCTGTTCGCGGGCGGTTTGGCCGCGGTATTCCTGTATGGATTTGCTCAGCATTACTACGCCAGCAGTGCGGTAGAACTTGGGCAGTTCTTCAATTTCACATTCAGCCAAGTGCTTACCCTGTTCCTGATCTTCGGCGCCTTTCAGTTCGCCTTGGCCGCGATTGACCTTCCGCTGCAGCGTCAGCTGCATGCGAACAAGCTGAAAATGAGCCGTGAAGAAATCAAGAAAGAGCAGAAGCAAAGTGAAGGCGACCCTCAGCTCAAGCAGAAGCGNCGTGAAAAAGCATCCAGCATGAGNCGNAACCAGATGATGCAGAATGTGAAGACTGCGACCGTCGTCATGGTGAACCCAGAGCACTATGCCGTCGCACTCAAATGGGATCCGGAAGGCGACCGCGCTCCCGTCTGCGTGGCCAAGGGTGTTGATCACCTCGCCGCCAAGATTCGAGAAACGGCAATTGCCAATGACGTTCCNATCTACCGGGATCCGCCTTCGACCCGCTCAATCTATCGACTTGTGGACATTGATGAAGAAATCCACCCGGATCATTTTGCAGCCGTGGCTGCTGCGATCAGTTTTGTTGACCGGGTCCGGAAAGAGGGGCGGGGNTCTTGATGTTGAAGGCCGATCAAACACTCTCCAGGATAGTCGCCCTGAAACGCCAGAAGGCGGAGCAATCCCTCGCTCTAATGCAGGCATCGCTTCGGCAATCACGAGAGAAACTGGTGGAGTTGGAAACCGAGCTCGCCCGCGCGAACGATATTGGGCTGGACTTTGAAATGTTGAAGCTCGCGAACCAGAACGGTCACATCCGACGAATGCTTCACGACATGGAGCGAGTGCGCGGCGAAATTGCTATCATTGAAGGCCGACTGGAAGACGCCAGAGAGGCGCTAAAGCAGATTTTGATGTCGGAAGACGAGTTATCACGAATAAACGTGGCGAGACGTTCAGCGTAAAGCTCTTCTACGCGGCATGCGAGTCAAGCAAGCCGGACTCCACCCGATTCCGCCCATTGCTCTTGGCAAGGTAGAGCTTCTTGTCGGCCTGTTCTATCAGGTCCGCACTCGACGTGCCCGGGCTGAAACGGGCGAGGCCAAATGAGGCCGTGATGTCTCCAATTGGTGTCTTCGTCCCTTTCAGAACCANTCGGCGTTCGCTCATCTGAACCCGGATTCGATCAATCAGCTGTGTCGCCGCCGTAAGGTTCGTCGCCGGCAGGATAATGGCGAACTCTTCACCGCCATAGCGGGCCACCAGATCCTGCCCNTTGATATTGCTCGTGATGACAGAGGCAAAGATCTTCAGGATCTCATCTCCGACCCGATGGCCAAATGTGTCGTTTACACGTTTNAAGTGATCGAGGTCTGCAATCGCNAGGCACAGTTCGGATTGTTGTTTTGACGCGGAGTCGATCTCTGCGGACAGGCGCATGTCAAAGGCGCGGCGATTGTAGATCTTTGTCAGAGGGTCGCGCAGGCTCTCATTCCGAACGGTTTCCAGTTCTTTCTGAAGACGNTCGATCTGTCGTTTTGATTCCTGCAACCCNTCAATAAGATGATGGCTCTGTTCACTCATGCGCTGGTTCTCGGACAGCAGGCGCGTGATTGCGGCGGACACAGGCGCAGTAGAGTCCGAGTTCGAAACCGCTTGCTGGATTTGTTTCAGGGCGAGTTCAAATTGGTCGCTATTTTCTACGCCGGTCCCAACCAGGTCNAGNACGCTGGATAATTGCTGTTCGACTTCACGGCCGATGCCTTCGCGTTTTTCGGCATCATCGCTGCCACCGAGGTGCATATTATAAACTTGGTCGATTTCGTACTGGCTGAAGGAACCGCGTTCCAGCATTTCATTGACNGCGATGACGACGCTTTCGTCAGATTGCGCAGCATAGGCGTACATCAGGGCAAAAGTATTCGGCAGGGGCGGTGTGCCATATTCAGTTATCAGCTCGCAGGCCGAATTTGCATGAGCATATGACTTCGCAAATGCCTGCTGATGTTCCGGGCATTGAAATACAGGCGTTTTACTATCGCTCATTTTCTGGAACCGTCCCCATCGGTTACTGCCAATCGAATGGAAACTTACATGAGTGATGTTCAAATATAGTTAAATTGACTTGCNAACCCTTACAAATACTGGCGATCCCGGCGCGATTCGAACGCGCGACCTACAGATTAGGAATCTGTTGCTCTATCCTGCTGAGCTACGGGACCGCAGGGTTGAGGTGGCTATACGGCAATTGCTGCCTGGATTGAAGTTAGCAATCTCTGGTCTTAATCTGCAATGGAAATTGGCGATCGCGGGGAGCCCGCACGAGATCAGGTGAGGGGTGGCGTGCGCGCGATCGGGGCGATTTGGTTGATTTTACTTGTTGCGGCATGTGGCGCGCGCGGTCCATTGGNAGATTTGGAGCCTGGGGAACGTGGCCGGGTTGTACGCGTGGTGGATGGGGACACAATTGTGCTGGATACCGGCCAAAGTGTACGACTCGTCGGTATCGAGGCGCCATCNGGTGGATTTGGAGACCGCGACCCGCAGCCCTTCCACACAGAAGCCAAACGCATGATGGAAGACATGGTACTTGGCCGTCAGGTCCAGCTTCATTATGGCGGTCTGACGCGGGACAGGTATGATCGTGCCTTGGCGCACGCAGAAACGGTTGATGCCTTGGGGCCCAGATTCTGGNTTAACGCTGAAATCGTTAAGCGCGGCGGTGCCCGGGTTCGGGTNTATCCGGACACGTCAGCTGCCAATGCTCCTCTATTTGATCTAGAGCGGGACGCGCGCGAAAATTCTGTCGGCATGTGGAGCACACGCGAGTATCGCATACCCCNCGCCACAGATTTGCCGGACACGTTCGAAGGGTTTCAGCTCATATATGGAAATGTTGCTGACATGCAGGGTTCAGACGGTTTCGGCGCCGTATGCGATCTGTCTCTGGAGGGCTCGCATCTTCGTTTGCAAATACAGGTGCCGGCCGCGGGGCATTGTCAAAGCGCGCTGGGCGCAAATGTACTTGCCCGCGGTTNNGTGCGCGATNGTGTGATGGAGATATCGGACAAACTGAACTTGCAAATTNTGTCGGCGCCACCTGACTAGGTGCTAGGCAACAGACCCGCTTCGTCCGGGTCGCCGACGATACGCTCAAGCGCGCGGCGGAGCTTGCCCAATGCCTGATGNTCAATTTGCCGTACACGCTCTTTCGAGATGCCCAGTTCGTGGCCGAGTGTCTCAAGCGTGACGGAATCCTCACATAGTCGTCGTTGCATGATGATGTGAGTTTCGCGNGGATTNAGCGCTTTCAGGGCGTTGGCGATCCATTCCTTGCGCCGTGAGGAGTCGTGTGACTCCATCACTTGCTGTTCTGGAATTGCCGACTCGTCCGGCAGCAGGTCCTGCCATTCTCCATCTCCATCTACGGCCATCGGGGCGTTNAGTGAGCGGTCTGATGCGGAGAGGCGAGANGCCATATTCTCAACATCTCGTTCAGGCACGCCCAGATGCTCCGCNATCCATGCGCGNTTTTCCTTGGTCATCACGCCATCACCCGTGTCATCGATCCGGGCACGCAGACGACGCAAATTGAAGAAAAGGGATTTTTGGGAAGAGGTTGTCCCCGTCCGGACGATCGACCAGTTGCGAAGAACGAAGTCCTGTATGGAAGACCGAATCCACCAACTGGCATAGGTCGAGAAGCGAACTTTACGGTCAGGCTCAAACCGGGCGGCCGCCATCATCAGGCCAACATTCCCTTCCGAGACGAGATCTGGCATGGGCAGGCCATAGTGGCGGAATTTTGATGCCATCGCGATGACAAGGCGAAGATAGGCGCGAGTCAGTTCGTGCAAGGCCTTTTCATCTTCNTCCTCGCGCCAGCGTCTTGCAAGTTCCAGCTCATGTTCAGCCTCCAGCATGGGGGCTTTCATGGCTTTCTTGACGTAAGACCGGTCTGCAGGTCCGTTGGAGCTGTAGGCGTTCGCCATGACGGGTCATCTCCTTCTGCGACAAGGCATGCTGCCAAACTATCACAGTCTCTACGGACAAGAGCGCGGACCGGATCAACTTCGTTCCCAAAATTGATCACATTCTAGCGAGTGGAGGTGCAAAGNAGGGGGCTGGTCAGGCTTGACCGCGTGCGCCGCGCTTTTGTAACGTTCGAACGAAACGGGAACGAGGTGTCGCTCATGACGGATATGAACAGTGTTGATGAGGCCATGACGCGCGCGGCTGAAATTGTNCGCGGGACACAGCGCCTGTTGGCCGGGCTCGGCTTTTTCGGCGTGACGGAGCTGAGCCTGGCAAACAACCGTCGCGCGGATATCGCAGCGCTGGGGCCGTCCGGAGAGGTCTGGATGGTGGAGGTGAANTCCTCGATTGCTGACTTCCGATCAGATTCNAAGTGGCCTGAATACATGCCGTATTGCGATCAGCTCTATTTCGCGGTGGCGGNTGATTTCCCGCAGGAATTGATCCCGGATGAGACNGGCTTGATTGTGGCAGATGCCTTCGGAGGGGCGATCATTCGCGAGTCTCCGGAAGACAAGCTGCCGGCGGCACGGCGAAAGGCAATGACCCTTCGCCTGGCGCGACTCGCGGCGATGCGTTTGACGCAGACGACAGATACTGGCTGGACGGCGGCATCCGGCTTGCTTACCTGAGGCGCATGAGCAACGCTTTTCCCATTGCGGTACGACTGGAAGACGCCCTGAAGCCCGGCGTNAANGCGGCGCGNACGCGNGNGGCTGCTGAAGCCCTGGTCCCAGNCCAGACGATCGAGTCGCTNGAGACCGAATGGCTGAACGTGACNGAGGAAGAAGCCGCAGCCTATCTGGCAGTGCAGTCTGATGAGTCTGGACCACATGGTCATCTTCAGAAGTACGAAGACAATGAGGGCAATCTGGTTCTGGCTGTGACCTGGTGGAAGCTGGTTGATCAGGCAGACATCATGCCGCTTCCGAAAACACGCAAGAAAAAACCGGCGACTGAGAAACCGCCGGTCGAAGATCATACAGATGATCTCTATTTTCGGTCTGGCCGGACCAAGACGCGCCGGAAGCGCTACATTGACCCCCGACAGTTGGACCTGTTCAAGAACGTCTAGATCAGGCCCTTTACCGTCTCGGCAACCTTCTCGGCCGTGATGCCGAAATGCTCGTACAGTTTCTGGTAAGGCGCGCTTGCACCGAAACTGTCCATGCCGACAAAGCCGCCCTTCGGGCCAATCCAGCGATCCCAGCCAAAGCGGACGCCCGCTTCAACGGCGACTTTTGGCAGGTCGCCGCCAAGTGTCTCTTGCTGGTACTTTTCGTCCTGCTGCGCGAACAATTCCATGCATGGCATGGAGACGACGCGCACATGGATTTTTTCCTTCGCCAGCTCGGCTTGAGCCTGAAGCGCGATTTCGACTTCAGACCCTGTCGCGATCAGGACGGCTGCTTCGCGAGACTTCACCTTTGATGGAGAGAGGACGTAGCCGCCCAATGCGCTGAGGTTTTCGTCTGTGTGCTCCGTGCGTGCCGGGCTGAGGCCCTGACGCGTCAGCGCCATCGTGGATGGGCCGTCTGCGTGGCCGACAGCCACTTCCCAGCACTCGGCCGTTTCGACACCGTCTGCCGGGCGGAAGACCAGCATGTTTGGCATTGCGCGAAGCGAGGCGACTTGTTCCACCGGCTGGTGCGTCGGACCGTCTTCGCCAAGGCCAATGGAATCGTGCGTCATCACATGGATAACGCGAGTGCCCATCAAGGCGCCGAGTCGAATGGCTGCGCGGCTATAGTCTGCGAAGACCAGGAACGTGCCAGAATAGGGGATGATGCCGCCGTGCAGTGACATCCCGTTCATTGCGGCGGCCATGCCATGCTCGCGCACACCATAGTGCACGTAGCGGCCTGACCAGTCGGATGGGGTCATCGGCTTGGTTTCGGCCGTCTTGGTGTTGTTGGAGCCGGTCAGGTCCGCGGACCCACCAACCGTTTCGGGCACCAGATGCGTGATGACTTCCAGCGCGGCGCCGCTCCATTGGCGGGTAGCTTTCTTCTCGCCCCCTTCAACAACAGCCTTTTTGTGCTTGTTGATCGCTTTGGAGAGATTCTTCGGCAGGCGACCGGCCATTGCCGCATTGAACTCGCCCTTGTGCGGCGAGGCCATCTGGCGCTCTTTCCATGCCTTGCGGGCGTCGACGCCGCGTTCACCGACCTTTTTCCAGGCCTTCTCGATATCTGCGGGGACTTCAAACGGCTCATGCGGCCAGCCGATATTCTCGCGAATGCCAGCGATTTCTTCGGCGCCGTAAGGGCCGCCATGTGCCTTGCCGGTGCCGGCAATCTTGGGGGCACCATAGCCGATGATGGTTTTCACGGCGAGGAAGACAGGCTGCTTCTGTTTCTGAGCCCATTTCAATGCGGCTTCGATGTCTTTCTCATCATGGCCGTCAACCTTGCGGGTGACCCAGCCGGACGCTTCAAAGCGGGCGCACTGATCTGTCGAATCGGCCACATCGATGTTGCCGTCGATGGTGACGGAGTTGTCGTCCCAAAGAACGATCAGGCGGTTCAATTTCATGTGGCCAGCAAGCGTGATGGCTTCCTGGCTGACGCCTTCCATCAAGCAGCCATCACCGGCGATCACATAGGTTTTGTGGTCAACCAACTCGTCGCCGAAGCGCGCATTCAGGTGACGCTCAGCCATCGCCATGCCAACAGCTGTCGCAATGCCCTGGCCAAGCGGACCGGTTGTTGTTTCAACGCCTTTGGTGACGAAGTTTTCCGGGTGGCCCGGCGTATTCGCGCCCAGCTGGCGGAAATTGCGAATGTCGTCGCGGCTGACGGATTTGTAGCCGCTGAGGTGCAGCAGCGAGTAGACCAACATTGAGCCGTGTCCGGCGGACAGGATGAACCGGTCACGGTCCGGCCAGTCTGGCTGGGAGGCGTCGAATTTCAGGAATTTCCGGAACAAGACCGTTGCGGCATCTGCCATGCCGAGCGGCAGGCCGACATGTCCGGATTTGGCCGCCTCAACGGCATCCATGGAAAGTGCGCGGATGGCATTGGCCATGTCGCGGTTCGTGACAGCCATTCTGCTGATCTCCTTTGGTTTGCGGGAGTCCTAGGCCAGACTAAGCCCGTTGCGTCAAGTCGCTTGGCTGATTGAGATAATACCGTTACTTCATTGTGTATATGAGTGAAATCGACCCTGCTATTCGCCAATTGGATGAGGCGCTCACACGATTCGAGTCGGCGCTCGACAGTTTGCTGGCGCGCGCGGGTGATCCGGATGTGATCAAGGCTGAACTCGCGGCCCTTGCGCGCGACCGGTCCGACCTTGCTGAACAGCTGGATGCGTCTTTGGCTAGAGAGCGGGAATTGCAGGCCCTCGCCGATGAGGCGAGCGCAGCGCTCGGTGCTGCAATCGAAGAGGTCAAATCTGCCATCGGGCAACAGGGGCAGGGCGATGGCAAAAGCTGACATTCAATTGCGCGGCCGGTCGTATTCAATCGCCTGCGCGCCCGGACAGGAGAGCCGTATTGAAGCGCTCTCGAAACAGCTCGACACACGGGTCAAGCAGATTGAAGGCGCAGTTGGCGATATCGGCGAAGAACGCTTGCTGCTGATCACGGCACTGGCATTGCTGGACGAACTGGACACTGCGAAACGAACCGGGCCGGGCACGGCATTCAGCGAGGCACGGGCTGCCGAAGCGCTCGTGAAGGCGGCCAGCCGCATCACATCCCTCGCTGAGCGGATGGAAACGGGTAAATGATCGCCGCGACGCTTTGCGCATGGCCTTCCAGTTGCTGCGCCCTATGCTCTGGTCTCTACGCTGCTTGAAAGGCTGCCCATGCAAACCGTTTTGATGACTGGATTTTATATTGCGCTGGTGGCGCTCCTTGTTGTGCTGGGCCTTGGCATTGCGAACATTGCCCGTTCTGACGACAAGCAGGCGAGCCGATCCAACAAATTGATGCGCTTGCGTATTCTGGTGCAGGCTGTGGTGATCGTCATTCTCGTGGCGCTGGGCGTTACTGTCGGCGCGATCAAGATCGGTTTCTAGAGGCGCCAATGGTCAAGCTCGACAAGATCTACACGCGCTCAGGCGACAAGGGTAAGACCCGCTTGTCCACGGGTGAGCCGGTCGACAAATGGCATCCCCGCGTTGTCGCCTACGGAACGGTGGACGAAACCAATGCGGCGCTCGGTGTCGCGGCGTTGAAAGCAGATGGCGACATGCTGACGGCCATCCGCCGTATCCAGAACGATCTGTTTGACCTCGGGGCAGACCTTGCCACACCGGACAGGGGCAAGCCTCTGGAATGGACCCCCTTGCGCATCATCGAAAGCCAGGTTCAGCGCCTGGAGACAGAAATCGACGCGATGAATGAAGCGCTCGCGCCGCTCGACAGTTTCATTCTGCCGGGGGGCAGTGAACTGGCCGCCTACCTCCATGTGGCCCGCACCCTTTGCCGCCGCGCAGAGCGGGAGGTTGCTGAACTCCACGCGATGGAAGACGAGATCGTCAGCGCTGAAGCTCTGGCTTACATCAATCGGCTGTCTGACTGGATTTTTGTTGCGGGGCGCGTCGCCAATAATAATGGTGCGAACGATGTCAAATGGGTGCCGGGCGCGAACCGCTAGCTCGCGGGCGCTCTAGAACCGATCCAGCAAGCGTCGCAGATATTCGCGCTCTTCGGGATCGTCGGACTGATTGTAGCGCTCACGCAGCTCTTCTAGAATGTCCTTGGCGCGTTGGCGTTCGGTCGCATCCGGAACATTGACTTCTTCGCCATTATTGCCGGGTCCGCCGGTCGCACGGCCGAACGGGTCGCTTTGCTGAGAGTCCTGTCCGCGGCGTTCCCGTTCCAGCGCATCGAGACTNGCNGCCATGTCCCGCGCGATCTCCGACAGCGTGTTAGTGGCCCTTTCCTGNTTGCGCGCGGCACTGCGCTCATCGCCGCGTTCAAGCGCGTTTTCCGCCAATCTCTGGGCGCGTCGAATGTCTTCCAGCGCTTCGGGGTCCACGAGGCCGGCGAGGGCATCTTCGCCGCTGCCGGTTTCCCCGAGGCCGTGCTCGCGGGCGAATTCTTCAACCATACGACCAAGGCGGGCTTGCCGCTCAGCAAGAGTTTCGGATTGTCCGGGGCCTGACCCTTCGCCTTCATTGCCTTCGGCAAATTCGCCGCCACCCGATCCCGGGCGTTCGCCATTCTCATTCCCGCCGCCTTGTGGGGCTTCCGTCTGGCCGCTCTGACCTTCGCCACCACCAGCTTGTCCTGTGTCCTGACCTTGTTGGGATCCAGACTGCTGGCCTGGCTGTTGCCCGCCCTGTTCCTGGCCGGATTGCCCGGGTCGTTCGCCGCGCTCCTGGGCGAGTGTATCGTCGCTTAGTTGGCGCTGCTCCCGCAGGATTTCGGACAGGCGACGCATGGCATCTGTCAGCTCCTGCTCTTCCTGGGGCAGGTCGTCTTCTTCTCCATCTGCCTGTTGTCCCGGCATGCCGGGCATTCCTCCGGAGCCGGATTGACCGCGTTGGAATTCCAGATTCTGCAGCATGTTTGTGATGTCAGACAGAAGCTGGCGCGCCTGATCCGTTGCGCCTGTCTCTGTCAAATCCTGAAGCGCATTCAGCATGTCTTCGAAATCCTGACCGCCAAGGTTCGGCCCGCTGGCCATGGCTTCCTGATCGGATTGCATCTGCGGCTGCTCGTCTCCATTGGCGATGGCTTCCGCCATCTTCGCAGCGAGGTATTCGTTCGCCGCATCCCGGAAGGCTTCCATGCGCTGCTTGATTTCATCCTCAGACGCCCCGTCTCGCAAGGCTTGCTCAAGTGCGCGCCGCGCTGCTTCCAGTCGGCGCAGGGCATCGGCGGCGCTGCCATACTCTGACTTGAGGGCTAGCGCCCAGAGCAGGGGGTCAACTTGCTCGGCTTCTTCCTTCGTGCCCGCAGCCTGCAGAATACCCTTCGCAGTGCGGAATGTGAGGTAGACACCCTGGTCTGGAATGTAGCGTTCGCCTTTGTAGGTCATCGCATCCAGCATCAGCGCAGCCTTCTGGATATCTGGCGGGGCCGTGTCCAGACGGTTTGCAGCGGTCACATTGAGCGCATCCTGCTGCAGCGCGGTCTCGTTTCGTGACAATTCTTCATAGTCTCTCGGTTCTCTCAGAACCGTGACACGGACTTCCTGAGCCACGCGGGCGATAGGATCGAGGAACAGTTTTTCAGGCAACGTGAAATCCAGCGGCTCGCTGAGCCCGGTCTGGCCCGCGCCGTCTGTCGCGACCAATTGCATCTCTACAGGCAGCCCCGCCCAGCGATGCCGCGTCAGGTCCAGTTGGGTGATGTCTTCTGCCGAAGTCGGTGCCACTCCGGGCAGCGGAACGGGCATGTAATCTGCTTCGTCAGGCGCAGCGGGATTCGGTGTTTGCAAGCTGATCTTGAGTTCGAGGGAATCCACGCCATAGTCATCCGTGACCGACCAGGCGATCTCCGTTCGATCCAGCCGTCCCCGTTCGGGCGCCTTCACAAAGGTTGCAATCGGGGCGTCATCTGGTGACGTCAGCAGGCGCCAGGCCGCGCGTTCCCCCCACCAGCGGACCGACAGGCGGGTATCTTCCATGATTCGTGCACGCGCTTCGAACGCCCCATCCGGTGTGGGCGCGAATGTCTGCTTGAGCGTCTTCTCGCCCTTCAGGATGAGTTTCGGCGCGCTGTGTGCATCCGTGCGGAGGGTGACTTCAGACCCCTCCGGTACACGCACATTCTGCAGGCCGGGTGTCAGGAAGATCGGGGCCCGCCCGGTATGGTCGGGCGGAGTAATCCACGCTTCGACCACCATATTGTCCGCGCCAACAAGGGCGCCATAGTCCGGAAAGAGAGCCCTTTGCAGGCGGGATGCTGCATCATTGCCTGCCAGAACTGTCAGAAGGATCAGAGCTGCGGGCAGGGCGGCGCGCATCCAGTAAGGATCGAGCCGTCCCCACTCACGCGCCAGTGACGGCAAGCGCAGGCGGGATACTTCTTCCAGCAGTCTCGCGCGATGTTTCTGCCAAAGCCCCTGGGAGTCACGATGCGTCGCTGCGGGTCGATCCGTCAGCGAAGAGACAGGTCGCAGGTCGGATTGCCGGTCCAGAACACGCGCGGCATCTTCCCGGCTGACCGGTGTGAAACGGCGCCCGCCCTGCAGGATGAAGAATACCGATCCGACGAGGAAGATAAGTGTAGCGATCGCCGCAAGCGAGGCCGTCATCCGGTCGATGAGGCCCGCCAGCGCGATCGCCAGAAAAATCGCGGCAAAAGTCAGGAAAGGCCAGAAGGCCTTGAAAAAGGCATAGACCGTCAGCTTCCGCCGTGTCGCGGAAACCTTGGCATTGAGTGCCTTCATGCCTTTTGCGTCAGCCAATCGGGAACCTTTTCAAGGGCGATCATTTCTTCAAATTCCGGACGGCGGCGAACCACATCAAAGGATGACCCGTTCACCAGAACTTCCGGAACCAGCGGCCTTGCATTGTAGGTCGAAGACAGCACAGCGCCATAGGCACCTGCAGACATGAACGCGATCCGCTGGCCGGGGCGGAGCGCTGTCAGTTCACGCGCCTTGGCAAACTTGTCCGTCGACTCGCANATCGGCCCGACCACATCATAGGTCTTGCGCTCTGCACCCGCGCCAGCTTGCTTGATGGGCAGGATGTCGTGATGCGCATCGTACAGCGCCGGGCGCATCAGATCGTTCATGCCGGCATCGATGATCAGGAAATCCGTCTCAGGTGCNGCNTTCTCATAGAGAACCGTGCTCAGCATCACCCCGGCATTGCCCGTGATCACACGGCCCGGCTCCAGNATGACCTGAACGCCAAGGTCCTGCGTCACGTCCGCGATCATGGCGGCATAGTCGGATGGGGGCGCCGGGGCGTCGTCTTCCTTGTAAGGAATCCCAAGGCCACCCCCCAGATCGATACGGCTGATTTCGTGCCCCGCGTCTCGCAGACGCTTGGTCAGGCCGACAACTTTCTCGAATGCGGCGCGCATCGGGACGAGNTCACCAATCTGGCTGCCGATATGCACGTCCACACCGACTACCTTGATACCGGGCAAGGTTGCCGCCTCGGCGTAGAGGTCTTCGGCGTCGCTCCANGGCACACCGAACTTGTCGCCCTTCTTGCCGGTCGAAATATTAGGGTGGCCTCCCGCGGCAACGTCTGGATTGACCCGGATGGCAACAGGCGCGTCTGTGCCCANCATNGTGGCAACTTCNGACAGGCGGCGCAGTTCTGCGGCGCTTTCGACATTGAACTGGTGAATCCCGGCTTGTAGCGCCAGACGCATCTCTTCGGCGGTCTTGCCAACACCTGAAAACACGATCCGATCCGCCGGAATGCCAGCACGCATCGCGCGCTGCAGCTCGCCGCCGCTGACGACATCCGCGCCGCACCCTTCCTGCGCCAGAGTCGAGAGGACGCCCAGATTGCCGTTCGACTTTACCGAATAGGCGATCAGGCAGTCCTGTCCTTCAAAGGCGGAGGCAATCACGCGTGCGTGGCGGACCAGGGTTGCAGATGAATAGACATAACAGGGCGTACCGACTTCNTCGGCGATCTGCTCAAGGTTCACACCTTCGCAGTGAAGGCAGCCATCCTGATAGGTAAAGTGATGCATAAATTATTCGATCTCACCGAGNGCGCCATTGTCGATAGGCGTTGTGGGTTTGGCATCCGGGACGATACCGCCCCATTGGTTGACGACCGGTCCTTCCGGTTCTGCTGTGTCGAGGGCCGTTGCCACNGTTACNGGTTCAACAGGCTCAGCCGGGGCAACAGCTTCCACGACCAGGGTTTCCGGTTGGCTCTGGCAGGCAGCGGCGAGGCACATGGCNACCAGACCGGCGCCCCAGCGCGCGGTCTTTACAGGTTTGGAAAACGTCATGGAAAACTCCTTACGCGCCGCCGAGCAATTCATCGTCAGCGTCCGGGGCTGCGTCTTCGTCTTCCCGGTCTGGCAGGTCAGGAAGATTGGTNTGGTTCTGGTTTGGCAATTCTGCAGGCTCCAGGTCTCCGCTCGGCTCGCCCCAGAGCGGATCGGGACGCTTCAGGTCTCCGGTCAGCCCACAGGCGGCCAGATTGGCAGACGCCAGAACGGCGGCGNCAAATAGAAGAGGGCGTTTCATCAATGACTACTCCAGTCGAAGTCTCTGTTTCCACTGTGCCACTTGTTCGGCGACGCGAACAGGGCTTGTAGCGCCATAAGATGTCCGAGATGAGGCAGACGCCTCAACGGTCAGCACGCCGAAGACGGCATCAGTAATTCCACCATGCACGGCCTGCATCTCTGCCAGAGACAAATCGGCCAGATCGCAGCCCTTTTCCTCTGCTTTCGCNACGAGCGTTCCGGTGACGTGATGGGCATCCCGGAAGGGNAGGCCAAGCTCCCGCACCAGCCAGTCTGCCAGATCGGTGGCTGTGGAGAATCCCTTGGCGGCAGCGGCGCGCATATTCTCGGGCTTGAAGCCGATCGTATCGATCATGCCGGTCATCGCCTGAATGCAGAGATTGTAGGTGTCAAAGGCTTCGAAGGTCAGACGCTTGTCGTCCTGAAGGTCNTTTGCATAGGCCAGCGGCAGCGCTTTCACTGCGCCNTGCAGCGCCGCGTAGAGCCCGGTGATCAGGCTGGCCTTCGCGCGGATCAGTTCGGCGGCATCCGGGTTGCGCTTCTGCGGCATGATGGAGGAGCCGGTCGACCACGCGTCCGTCAGCTGGGCAAAGCCGAATTGCGCACTCGTCCAGAGCACGATCTCTTCTGCCAGGCGCGAAAGGTGGGTCGCCGCGATGGAGAGGGCTGCGAGCGCNTCCAGCGCGAAATCACGGGCCGAAACCGCGTCCAGCGAATTTGCCATTGGGCGTGCAAAGCCGAGCGCATCGGCGGTCATGTCACGATCAATCGGGAAGCCTGTACCCGCGAGCGCNGCGGATCCAAGCGGGCACTCATTCAGGCGCTCCGCACAATCCAGCAGGCGGGAGCGGTCACGTTCCAGCATTTCGACATAGGCCAGCAAATGATGGCCCAGCGTGACAGGCTGCGCGGTCTGAAGGTGGGTGAAGCCCGGCATGATCGTTTCAGTGTGCTCACCCGCACGCTTCACCAGTGCANCCTGCAGGCCAGCCACGAGCAGACTCGCTTCGTCCAGCGCGCCGCGTGTCCACAGGCGAAAGTCCGTGACGACCTGATCATTGCGCGAGCGCGCNGTGTGAAGTCGACCGGCTGGCTCCCCGATCAGTTCCTTGAGGCGCGCTTCCACGTTCATGTGGATNTCTTCGAGCTCTCGGCGGAAGGGGAAGGTTCCGGCTTTCAGCTCTTCAGTGATCGCATCGAGCCCGCCCTGAATGGCTTCATTGTCCTCAGCCGAAATAATGCCCATTTCGGCCAGCATGTCAGCGTGTGCCCGGCTGCCTGCAATATCTTCGGATGCCATCCGCCGATCAATATCCAGGGAGGCGTTGATGTCTTCCATGATGTCGGATGGGGTCGCGGCAAAGCGTCCGCCCCACATTGTCTGGCCTTTGCCTGTCGTCACTGCCATATCCTTCGAACTTGAATTGGAGACCCGTGCCCCATGACCCGTCTGGCCTATATCGCCCTCTTCTTGGTGGGCCTGATCGCAATTGTCTATGCGCTGATGAGCGCAGGGAGCGGAAAAGCTCCAGATAACCGGCTGGAAGCCTTCGCGCGAGGGGAAATCGAGAAGCTGGACTTCTCAAAGGCCGGAACGCCCGCCGCCTCGTCGCCCTTCTACCGGCAAGACGGCACTCCGGTAACCCTGCAGGCCTATCAGGGCAAGGTCGTGCTGGTGAATTTCTGGGCCACCTGGTGCGCACCCTGCGAAAAGGAGATGCCCTCGTTGGGCGCATTGCAGACAGCGCGTGGCGGCGACCGGTTTGAAGTCGTGGCGATCAGTGTCGATTCCGAGGAGGACCGGGACTATGCCGCGCAGAGGCTCGGGGAACTGGGCGCGAGCAACATCACCTTCCACATTGCGACGCCGGANCAGTATGAAATNGTCTATGATAGCGGCGCTCAGGGATTCCCNACGACGATCCTGTACGATGAAGCTGGTCTCGAGATTGCCCGGCTGGCTGGCGATGCCGACTGGAGTTCGATAGANGCGGTCGGGTTTATTGATGCCCTTCTAAAGGATTGAGGCCGCAAGGCGCGCGCGNGCGACCTGCGTGCCGATGGCAGGCTCCGGCGCAACGGCGTCGGCGTCTACCGGGCCTTCATCAGGCCACATCCGCACCAATATCTCCAGTTCCAGCAGGAGATCATCTCCGTCTTCGATCTGGCGGGCGATGTCACGGGCGATGACCGCGTAGCCATATGACGCCTGATAGGCGAGGGGGCGCTCAATGGCGGCGTCCAACACGCCAGCGGCGTAGGAGTCAGAGCACTGTTCCAGCAGGAACAGGATCTGATCCAGCGGCCTTGTGCCGGTTTCAGCGATCACGTCCAGAATGTGGGCTTCCGCTTCTGACGGATCAGCGCTTGTTTCAGTTNCGCCTGTGGGGTCTGTCGGAAAATCGTCAAACGCTGCGGGTTCAAACCCAAATGCTTCAAAACCGGCGCGTTCTGTCGCCGAGCCATCAGTCGTCAGGCGGCCGAAATGCGATGTGGCAGCTTCGCGGTCGCCAGCACGATATAGCGCGGCCCCGGCTGCAACGTGACCTGACAAGACGAGAACACGCTTTTCCGCCGGCAACACACGAATGCCGGCAGGCGTCCTGATTTCATCCAGACCAAGCGGGCGATCCGTGACGACGGGCGCCTTCGTCTCTGCACTCGGCATTTTCTGGGTCTGCGGGGGNGGGGGATCCAGCGCGTCGCACGCCGCAAGTCCGGACAGGATCAGCGGCGCAATCGCCAGGCGCAAATTGAACATCGGCATCAATTCCTCATGGCTTCCTGGGCAAGCCTAGGCAGTGTTCACTCNAGGGGCAAGCTGAGCGAAGNCTTACGGGCTCANCGGGGCGGTATTGGATGCGGGACGCCGGGGCGCACACCAGTCCGGCTTTGGGGCACCGCCATCATAATCCCAAACCTGGTGCGTGCCTTCGGCCACCAAGCGTGCAGCGAGGTCTTCGCCATTGATGCTGAGATCGACCACCTGCCGCTTGTACCGGTCCGGCCCGTAGTCACGCGTCACCTTGATATCCGCGTCGCGCGTCAGTTCGAGCACTTTCTCCTTGGCGATATAGCCAAGTTCACGCTCGGACTCGCACTCTGCGCCGCCAATCTGTTTCAGGCTTCGGGTTTCTGGTGCGTCCACGCCATGCAGGCGGAATTTGGTGCCGTCCGGAAGGCGCCCGGAATCACCATCTGACCAATAGACCAGGCCGTCCTGATCAATCGTGGCCTGTGCTGCCAGGGCAACCGCTCCGGCCAGTCCGGCGAGAATCGTCACGGAATACAAGAGGGATTTGACCTGACCGCCGCGCAGCATGCTTTGTGCCTCCTTGGAATTGGAGGGCACGCTCGCTTGGACGGGTTAAGTGGTGGTTAATCCGTCGGTCCTGCCGCGACATTCAGATATGGTGGGATCAACAGAAAAACCCCGGCCAAAAGGCCGGGGCTTTCCACTGTACGCATCATGCGAAGCGAAGGACGCTTACATGAAGCCTTTGAACTTGTCTTTGAAGCGCGACACGCGGCCACCGCGGTCCAGCATCTTGCCGTCGCCGCCGGTCCATGCCGGGTGCGATTTGGAGTCGATATCCAGAACAAGGCGGTCGCCTTCGCTGCCATAGGTGGAGCGTGTCTGGTATTCGGTGCCATCGGTCATCACCACGGTGATGAAGTGATAGTCGGGATGACCTTCTTTTTTCATGGCCTTCGCCTCTCTTGAACTCTAATGACAACCGCGCTCTGCCGTGTTCGGGTGCGCGGGCTTGTCTCAGCCTGTTTTCGAAGTGGCGCGTGTAACTGAAACAGGACGCCTCTGCAAGTGGTTGCTGGCAGGGAATCTGAAAGGAACTATAGACACCCCATGGCCGATACTGACAGCTCTCTTGTAGACGATCGTCGTGCAACGCAGCCGGAGGGTGGCGAGGCCNTCNATCGTCCCAAGGCGAAGTCCCTGAAGCCGCTCGCNTTGCTGCTGCCCTANGTGGCGCGTCACTGGGTGACGGTCACGGTTGCGCTGATCTTCCTGGTCGCGGCTGCGGCTGTCAGCCTTGCCATTCCCTTGCTTCTGGGCAGCGCTGCTGATGCCGGTAGTGCGGCGCANGGAAATGCCGANGAATTGCTGTCGCTGGTCGACCGCGCATTTCTCTGGGTGGCGCTGGCGGCAATCCTGTCTGGCGTGCTTGGCGCTGTCCGGTTTTATTTCGTCTCGCGTTTCGGCGAGCGGATCGCCGCTGACCTGCGCAAGGATCTCTACGCCCACCTTCTGAAGCTGTCCCCGCGCTATCATTCCCAGATGCGGTCGGGGGAGGCGGTCTCACGCCTGACGGCAGACATTACCCTGATAGAGACATTTCTCGGGTCATCGGCCTCTCTGGCGACACGCACCCTGCTGACGACAATCGGCGCACTGACCATGATGCTGGTCGTGAACTGGAAACTGGGGCTGACCCTTCTGGCCATGCTGCCGATTGCGGTGCTGCCCGTGATGGCGATTGGCCGCGTCATTCGAACCATGTCCAACCGGGCACAGTCGCGGCTGGCAGATGCAGGGGCAGAGGCCGCCGAAGCGCTTGATGCCATCGAATTGGTGCAGGCCTATAACCGGGAAGAGAGCCGCCTTGGCGCTTTCACCGAAGCGGTCGAAGCAACGTTCGAGGCCGCGATGCGGCGGATCGGGGCGCGCTCCATCATGATCGTGCTGGTGTCGGTGCTGTTGTTTGGCGGCTTTGTAGGTGTGTTGTGGCTTGGTGCGCGCGCCGTTGCGACGGGGGAGATGAGCTTTGGCGATCTCGCCTCCATGGTGTTGTACGCGCTTTATGCCGGTTCAGGCTTCGGAATGCTGGCGGAAGTCTATGGCGAGGTGATGCGCGCTGCGGGTGCGGCGGACCGCGCGGCAGAGGTTCTGAACGCCGAGCCTGAGATCACTGCGCCAGAGCATCCGGTGGCCCTGCCTGCGACGGTGACTGGCGCGTTGGAGTTTGATGACGTCACCTTCCGCTATGGGGATGAGACCGTATCGGCGCTGGAGCATTTCTCGCTGTCTGTGAAACCCGGCGAGTTTGTTGCCCTGGTCGGCCCCAGTGGTGCGGGCAAGACAACCGTCTTCCGTCTCGCGCTTCGCCTGTTCGATGTTCAGTCAGGCCGAATTGTTCTGGACGGCGTGTCCGCGATGCAGGCGGATCCGCGCGACTGGCGACAGCAATTTGCCTATGCCCCGCAGGAGTCTGCCTTGTTCACAGGTACGGCGGCGCAGAATATCGGCTTCGGGACCGATAATCCCGACGAGGCGCTGCTGGAAAATGCCGCGCGCATGGCGGAAGCGTTCGAGTTCCTCGCCGAGAAGGATGGCCTCGCGACAGATCTCGGCCAGAAGGGGCGGAGCCTGTCTGGTGGTCAGCGCCAGCGGGTTGCCCTCGCGCGCGCGCTCGTGCGTGACGCGCCGGTCCTGTTGCTGGACGAGGCGACCTCCGCGCTCGATTCCGAAAGTGAGGCAGCGGTGCGCCGCGCGATCTCCAATGCCGCTGAGGGCCGGACGACGCTCGTCATTGCGCACCGCCTGTCGACCGTGCGCCGGGCGGACCGGATCATCGTGATGGAGCATGGCCGCATCGTGGAAGAGGGCAATCATGACCAACTCGTCGCCAAAGGGGGGCTCTATGCCCGCCTCGCCGAGTTGCAATTTGCAGAAGGCTGATCCGCTTATTTCTTGCGGAGTTTCTTGACCTTGCCGTCAATCGTGAACGCAAAGGCAAGCGACAGGACAAGGGGCACCCAGATCGGCAGCTCCCCGAGGCCCGGCGTTTCCAATGCCTCTGCCAGATGATCGTCTACACACCACCACAATAGCCAAAGCCACATAGTTCCAGTTCCTTCATCAAGCCCCTACGCGGCGGATGATATCGGCTGGCCATGACGTGTCCATTGAAAGATGGAGCAATCTGCGCCACCCTCGAAAGGTATATCAATGAGGGCGCCTCTCATTGGCTGCTGCTTCTCTGGACGGGATTTGGGGTGAAACCGCATGATACATTGGCTGCTCGTGGCTCACATTATCGTGGTGGGATATTGGCTGGGCTCAGAATTGGTCATCAATTCCTCTTTCCGGTTCGCCACCCGAGACGTTGCTTCTCCGCTCGAGGCGCGAGACCGGATGCTGCAGCATGTGATGAATACGGATCAGCACGTCCGGTTTGCGCTGGTGCTTCAGGCCTCCCTCGGAACCATTCTTCTGGCCGCGTATGGCTGGGTCCCCGGCGGCCAGACATTGATGATCGTCGCCGCTGTGCTTGGCGTGTTCTGGCTTGGCTTCGTCGAATACATTCACCGCGTGCGGCACTCGGCAGTAGGGGCCCGGCTCGCTGCACTCGACCGTGGATCGCGCTATGTGCTGATGGGCGTTCTGCTGCTGATGTCGATCGGTGTGATCGGAGGGGATTGGCCAATTCCACTTTGGCTTCGATTCAAGTTCGCGGCGTTCGCCGGTGTGATCGCGACTGGCGTTCTGGTGCGGCTACAGCTTATCCGTTTCTTCCGGGTCTGGGGCGAAATGAAAACGGATGGCGTGACCGACGCGCGCAATGCGCGCGTCCGCGCTCTGGAAAATCAGGCAAGCTTCCTGATCGTCATGATATGGGTATTCATCGCCATCATCGTGGCCTTGAGCCTGTTCAAGCCTGTTTGATTGGCCTGCCTCATTCGGCGGCCTGCAAGGCTGGCGGAACGTCCGCTTCTTCTGCGGGGGTAAAGCTCAGCACGCCATCATCAAGTTTCCCGAATCGCAGATTCATCAGGTCAGCGCTGTAGCTCTGATTCAACTTCCAGGGCTTCTCCGTATGCTGGCGAGGGAACTGGTCCATGACGCGCTGGAAATAGCCTGACGAGAAATCCACGAACGGCTCTGTCTGGTTTGGATAATGATCCAGCTTCGGCATCGCCGAGCCATACCCGTGCTGGTCCATGTAATTCAGCAGGCGACAGACATATTCAGACGTCAGATCGGCTTTCAGCGTCCATGAGGCGTTCGTGTAGCCGAACGTACACGCCAGGTTCGGCATGTTGGACAGCATGACGCCCTTATAGTTCAGCATGCGACCGGGATCGCGCTTTTCGCCATCGATGGAGACTTCGACCCCGTTCAGGAATTGCAGCTGAAGCCCTGTTGCGGTCACCACGATGTCCGCGTCCAGTTCCTTGCCGGATTTCAGTTTGATTCCCGTCTTGGTGAACGTCTCGATATGGTCAGTTTCGACGCTGGCCTTGCCGGATTTCAGCGCATTGAACAGGTCTGAATCCGGCACAAGGCAAAGCCGCTGCTCCCACGGATTGTAGGCGGGATTGAAATGCGTCTCGACCGGATAATCGGGGCCAAGTTCTTCCTTCACCATGCCGACCAGGCGGTCCCGNGCCTTGTCCGGATTTGCGCGNGTCTGCCTGAAAAAGAATTGCTGCAACAGGACATTCCGCCAGCGGATGAAGGAATAAGCCCAGCTATCGGGCAGAATCTTGCGCAGGAAGTTTGCGAACTTGTCCACGGCCGGGCGCGACACGACGTAGGTGGGCGAGCGCTGCAGCATGGTGACGTGCGCTGCCTTGTCGGTCATCGCGGGCACCAGCGTCATCGCCGTTGCGCCGGAGCCGATGATCACGACTTTCTTGCCGGAATAGTCCAGATCCTCCGGCCAGTGCTGGGGATGGATGAACTGGCCTTCATAGGTGGCTTCCCCCGGGAAGTCCGGACGATATCCCTCATCATAGCGATAATAGCCGCCGCACATGAACAGGAACCGGCAGGTCGTGACGTCCCGCGCGCCAAGGTCATCCTCATGCGTCACATGCCAGAGTTGCTCTTCGCTCGACCAGTTCGCGGCCACGATCTTCGTATTGAAACGAATGTGGGGTGTGATGCCGTATTCATCGGCCGTGTCTTCAACATATTTCCGGATGGACGGGCCGTCTGCGATCGCCTTGGCTTCGGTCCAGGGTTTGAAATTGTACCCCAGCGTGTGCATGTCACTGTCCGAACGGATGCCCGGATAACGGAACAGGTCCCAGGTTCCGCCAATTGCGTTGCGCTGCTCGAAGATCTGATAGCCCAGGCCGGGGCATTTCTTTCCCAGATGAACCGCTGCGCCAATGCCGGAGAGACCGGCCCCGATGATCAGAACGTCCGTATCGGAGTGTGTCATGACTGTTTCCTGCCCGTTTTTCAGCCCATAAGGCCAAAAAATGACGCAGGTGTCACGGAGTTTCTGACCCTTGCGGGGGGCGACCCTACGGAAGGGGCCTAGTCTGCCTTGCGGGCAAATGCAGCGGCGTGGCGCAATTGCTTTTCGATCAGCGGGTGCAGGTCTTCATTCGCTGCGAGCAGGGATCCGGTCTGCATCACATCACCGCCATCAATCTCTGTGATCGTGCCGCCAGCTTCCCGAACCAGCACGATTCCGGCTGCAATGTCCCAGGGCTGCAGGCCGCGTTCCCAGAAACCATCGAACCGGCCAGCGGCAACATAGGCCAGGTCCAGCGCCGCCGACCCATAGCGACGAATACCGGCGCAGGCTGGGGTCATGGCCAGCATCTCGCGGGCGAAATGCGTGTGTTTCTCTTCGGCCTTGCCATGCCAGGGCGTGCCGGTGGCAACGACCGCTTCATGCAGCTTGGTCCGAGCGGCAACGCGCAGCTTGCGGTTCTCCAGCCAGGCACCGCGACCGGTTTCGGCCCAGAAGATCTCATTCTTGGCGACATCATAGACGACGCCTGTCAGCAGCTTGCCCTCACGTTCCAGCGCGATGGAAACGGCATAGTGCGGTTGCCCGTGCAGGAAGTTCAGCGTGCCGTCGAGCGGGTCAACGATGAATTTGTTGGACTTGTCCGTGCCCTCGACAATGCCCCGTTCTTCCATGACGAAGCCATAGCCTGGCCGCGCCTTGGTGAGGGAATTGTAGATGATCTCTTCGGCGCGATGATCTGCGTTCGAGACGAAATCAGCCGGGCCCTTCTTTGAGACCTGCAGGTTTTCGACTTCGCCGAAATCACGCGCGAGGGAGCGACCCGCTGCGCGAGCGGCTGCGATCATTACGGTGCCGACGGGGGAGGGCTTGGACATGTCTGACCTTAGTCTGCGCGGCGGAGATAAGTGGAATCGGCGGTCTGGACGACGATTTTCTCGCCGGTGCCGACAAAGGGCGGAACCATGATGCGGACACCGCCGGTGCAGCTGGCTGGCTTGAAGCTGTTTGCAGCAGTCTGGCCNTTCACGACCGGCTCGGTTTCCTCGACTTCGAGGATGACCTGCTCGGGCAGGGACACGCCAATCGGCTTCTCGCCATAGAACTCGATCTCGACAACCATGCCGTCCTGCAGGAAAGCGCCCTGATCACCGATGAAATCCCGCGGGATCATGATCTGCTCGAAATTCTCCTGATCCATGAAGGTGAAGGAGTCATCGTCTGCGAACAGGAATTGGTGGTCTTTCTGCTCCAGGCGGACCTTCTCGACGGTCTCGGATGAGCGGAAGCGAACATTGGATTTGGAGCCGTTCAACAGGTTGCGCAGCTCGACCTGATTGAATGCGCCGCCCTTGCCTGGCTTGACTGAAGCCGTCTTCAGGGCGCGCCAGACGCTGCCGTCATGCTCGATGACGTTGCCCGGCTTGATTTCGTTGCCATTGATCTTGACCATGGGAGGCGTGTCCTTTTGAAGGTTTGGCGGGGGCGTAAGCCCTAGGCTGGAAACGGTCAAGCCGGGGTGTGTTAATGCGCCTGCCAAGCNGGCTGGGCAACAAATCCGGCCCTCCTTGCCCCGACCTCTATTCACAGATGGCTGCAATCGTGAGCAGAATGCCATTTCCACTGGAATATGGGGGACACAAAATGATTCAACGCCTGCTTACTTTTGACAAGCTGATCGGCACGACGCTGATCAAGATACTCTACTATATCGGCCTCGTGGGGATTGGGCTTTACGCCATCATCATGCTTTTGACGGGGCTCGGTGTCATGGTCAGCCAGAGCTTCCTCGGCGGCATAGGTATCGTCATCGCGGCGATCATCGGTGGCGCGATCAGCCTGCTGTTCTGGCGCTTCATGTGCGAGCTCTACATGCTGTTCTTCCGCATCAGCGACGATGTCCGCGAACTCAAGGAAATGAAGTCCGGCCCGACGCCGCCTGCGGCAAGCCCGGCTTCGTCAGACTTCTAGTTTGCGGATGGATCCAGTCGATCCAGCAATGCATTGAACTCTGCCACCGCGGCCGGAGCACCGGCCGGGTGGTTCCACACGCCGGAGGACACGGCGAGGAAGTCTGCGCCGGCCATGACAAGCGGCTCGGCGTTCTCGACGGTAATTCCGCCAATCGCGACGCAGGGCACTTCCATGCTTTCCTGCCAGATCTCCAGCAGGTCTGGCGACGCCTCCACCGTGTCATCTTTCGTGCCGGTGGCGAAGAACGCGCCAAACGCGACATAGTCCGCGCCGGCTTCGCTGGCCTGCATGGCCGCGTGGCGGGAATTCTTGGCGGTGGCGCCGACGATCATATCCTTGCCGACGATCTCCCGCGCCGTTTGCACCGGCACATCGTCCAGGCCGACATGCACGCCGTCCGCGCCTAGTTCCACGGCGAGCTGAGGGCTGTCATTGATCAGTACGGCAGCGCCATAGGCCTGTGCCATAGCCGTCACGGCAGCGCTGACCTCGCGGGTCGCGGCTTCGTCGATTTCTCCGGCCTCGGTCTTCAGGCGAAGCTGAAGACAGGCCACATCGCCCGCCGAGAGGGCAGTTTCCAGCAGGGCGGCAAAGCCATCCACATCCTCAATGCGGGGAGGGGTGATCAGGTAAAGCCGCGTACGCGGGCGGACATAGTCTTCAGGTGTGCTCATGGCGCGCGCTATAGCGCAGCGGACAATCTGCTGAAAGTCCTCAGACTCGGTGATGTGGCGGCCAAATGAAAAAGGCGGCCCCGCAGAGCCGCCTTCTCATCAAGCTGTCTGCAGCGATCAGCCCGCTGCGGAGGCTGCGCAGATATTGTCGATTGTGGCGGCCAGCGTCGTGTTGAAATCCTCGTCGCTCTGCTGGGCCGAGAGGCCTTCGGTCAGGGCGCGGGAGAAGCTGGCGATCATGCCGGTGTTCTGGGAAAGCTTGTCACATGCGTCGGTGCGGGAATACCCACCGGACAGGGCAACAACGCGCATCACNCGCGGATGCTCGACCAGTGATTTGTANTGGTTCGCCTTGGTCGGCAGGGACAGTTTCAGCATCACCTGCTTGTCTTCACCGAGCGCGTCGAGCTGTTTGGTGATCTCTGCCAGAAGGATGTCTTCGGCTTCAGCCTTGTCAGAGATGGTGATCGTGACTTCCGGCTCGATGATCGGCATCAGGCCGTGGCCCAGGATCTGGCGGCCCACGTCAAATTGCTGCGCAACGATGGCGGCAATGCCTTCCGGGTTGGCTGCATGGATGACGGAGCGCATCTTGGTGCCGAAGATGCCCTTTGAGACAGCGCGCTCCAGCAGGCTGTCGAGGTCTGGCATCGGCTTCATCAGTTGAACGCCATTNGCCTCGTCGGCGAGGCCCTTGTCGACCTTCAGGAAGGGGACNACCTGNTGNTCGTTCCAGAGATATTCAGCGGTCGGCGTTCCGTCGACTTCACCATCCATCGTGCGTTCGAAGAGGATCGCGCCGATGACTTTCTCTCCATTGAAAGCAGGCGCCTTGATGATGCGGGCGCGCATGTCATGGATCAGCGAGAACATCTCTTCATCATTGGAATAGGCGTCTTCGTTGACACCATACAGNCGCAGCGCCTTNGGCGTGGAACCGCCGGATTGGTCGAGTGCTGCGATGAAGCCATTTTTCTCGGCAATCTGCCGGGCCATTTGTGGATTGGTCATAGGAATAACGGGGCGTCCCTTGCATGCGTGAAGTTTGCAAACTTTGCATTCAAGTACCGTGCCTGTCAGACGGGTCAACAGGGCTACCTATCTGGAAAATCCCGCACGGCAGATCGCCTGAATCGTAATCACTACAGGCGATCTGGGGAAGTATCAGGGCGAAATCCGTGCAGGATTAACGGGCTCGNCCGNGCAATCAGGCTGCATAAAAATTTTTCTGATGCCCTGCAGCACTTTCTGGGAACGTTGTCATTTGAAAGGCCCCGCGCGATATGCCGCAGGGCTGTCTCAAAAAGGATCAGGCCTTGAGCGCTTCGACGCCGGGCAGGGCCTTGCCTTCCATCCATTCGAGGAAGGCGCCACCGGCTGTGGAGACGAAGGTGAAGTCGCTTGCGGCGTCTGCATGGTTGAGCGCGGCGACGGTGTCTCCGCCCCCGGCAACAGCAACCAGCTTGCCGTCCTTGGCGCGAATGCCTGCAGCCTGGGCGGCGGCTACCGTGGCCTTGTCGAACGGGGTCAGTTCGAACGCGCCGAGCGGGCCGTTCCAGACCAGAGTCTTCGAGGCGCCCATTGCGGCGACCAGCTTGGCGACGGTTTTCACGCCCGCGTCGAGGATCATCTCGTCCTCGGCAACGTCATCGACGGCGCAGGTGCGGTTCTCGGCATGGGCCTTGAAGTCCTTCGCCACGACGACATCGACCGGCAGGAGGATCTCGCATTTGTTTTGCTCGGCCACCTGCATGATCTCTCGTGCGGTGTCGGCGAGGTCATGCTCGCACAGGGACTTGCCGACGCTGATGCCTTGCGCGGCCAGGAAGGTGTTGGCCATGCCGCCGCCGATGGCGAGCGAGTCCACCTTGGTGACGAGGTTCTTCAGCAAGTCGATCTTGGAGGAGACCTTTGCGCCGCCAACCACGGCGAGGACCGGGCGCTCCGGCGTGCCGAGGGCCTTGTCCAGCGCGTCCAGCTCGGCTTCCATGTTCACGCCGGCATAGGCCGGCAGGAGCGAGGCCAGAACGGCCGTCGAGACGTGCTTGCGGTGAGCGGCGGAAAAGGCGTCGTTGACGTAGATATCGCCCAGCTCAGCGATCTCTTTTGCCAGTTCGGGATCGCCTTTTTCCTCACCGGCATAATAGCGGGTGTTTTCCAGCAGGATCACGCCAGCCGGTTCGAGCTTCTCGATGGCGGCCTTTACATGATCGCCCTTGCAGTCGGCGATGAAGCTGACATTGGAGCCGAGCACCTTGCCGAACGCGCCTGCCACGGGGGCAAGGCTCATCTCTGCCACGCGCTCACCCTTCGGGCGCCCGAAATGCGCCAGCAGGGCCACTTTCGCGCCCTGGGTCCGCAGGGTCTGGACTGTATCCACCGCGGCGCGCAGGCGGGTGTCATCCGTTACGAGGCCGTTTTCCATCGGCACGTTGAAGTCGACCCGGACGAGGGCAGTCTTGCCGGTCAGGTCACCGGCATCGGCAAGGCGTTTGAAGCTGGACATGAGGATATCTCCAATAGGCCCGGCCATGCGGGCGCAATGCGGTGGGGATGGAAAAAGAGCGCCTCCCGGCCAGGAAGCGCTCTTGGAAGAGGGGTGCTAGATCAGCTTTGACATGGCGAGCGCCGTATCGCTCATCCGGGTCGCAAAGCCCCACTCATTGTCATACCAGGACAGGACGCGAACCATCGTGCCTTCGATCACCTGTGTCTGGTCGAGCGCGAAGGTGGAGGAGTGCGGATCGTGGTTGAAGTCTGCAGAGACCAGCGGCTTGTCGGTATAGCCGAGCACGCCTTTCATCTCGCCATCGGCGGCGGCCTTGATTGCGGTGTTGATCTCTTCAACCGTGGTTGGCTTGCCGGCGTCAAAGACGAGGTCGATCATGGAAACGTTCGGTGTCGGGACGCGAACGGCGGAACCGTCGAGCTTGCCCTTCAGTTCCGGCAGGACGAGGCCGACAGCCTTGGCAGCGCCGGTCGAGGTCGGGATCATGGACATGGCAGCCGCGCGGCCGCGGTAGAGATCCTTGTGCATGCGGTCCAGCGTGGGCTGGTCGCCTGTGTAGGAGTGGACCGTGGTCATGTAGCCGCGCTTGATGCCGACCGTATCGTTCAGGACCTTGGCGACAGGTGAAAGGCAGTTCGTGGTGCAGGACGCGTTGGAGACAACGAGGTCATCCTTGGTCAGCGTGGAATGGTTCACGCCGTAGACGATGGTCTTGTCGGCATTGGTGGCCGGGGCGGAAACCAGCACGCGCTTGGCGCCAGCCTTCAGGTGGGCGGAGGCTTTTTCCTTGTCTGCGAAGATGCCGGTACATTCCATCGCGATGTCGATGTCCAGTTCGGCGTGCGGCAGGTCAGCGGGGTCGCGCACGGCGGTGCAGAGGAATTTGCGGTCGCCAACGATGATCGTGTCACCGTCCACTTCGACCGTCTGGTTCAACCGGCCATGAATGGAATCGTACTGAAGCAGGTGGGCATTGGTGGCCACTGGGCCGAGATCGTTGATCGCGACGACTTCGATATCCTTGCGATCATGCTCGATGATCGAACGCAGGACGAGACGGCCAATGCGGCCAAAACCATTGATTGCAACACGAATGGCCATGAAAAATCTCCTTTGGAGCGGCAGGCTTTAAATCTGCTGGCCCTTTACGACGACTACGCAATTTCGTCCACCCGCTCGCCATGCGGCCTCGCGCCGCTCACCCCTGATTGCGCTAACAGTTATCGGGCGTGGACTTGCCCTCGCCGGGCCCGTATTGCGGAAGGCTTCAGGGAGTGAGCGCATGCGGCAAACGCAGATCGGATCGAGCGGATTTGAGGCCGGCAGTCTGGGCTTTGGGTGCTGGCGTTTTCTGGGACATGACCTGTCCCATGCCGAGACGCTGATCGAGACCGCGCTCGATCTGGGCATGACGCTGATTGATACGGCGGACATTTACGGTTTCGGCGATGCCGGGTTCGGCGCGGCAGAGGCGCTGCTGGGCGAGGTGCTGGCAGCAGACCCTGCGCGGCGCGGCCGAATGGTGCTGGCCAGCAAGGGCGGGATCATTCCGCCTGTGCCCTACAATTCCAGCCGGGCCTATCTGATCGAAGCCTGCGAAGCCTCGCTGATGCGGTTGGGCGTTGAGCAGATTGATCTGTACCAGATCCACCGCCCGGACCTGCTGACCCCGTGGGAGGAAGTGGCCGGGGCGCTGGACACTCTGATTGCGGACGGAAAGATCGGCTATGCCGGCGTGTCCAATTTCACGGTGGCGCAGACCCGCGCGCTGCAGGCGCATCTGGGCGCGCGCATTGTCAGCACCCAGCCGGAATTCTCGGCCCTGCATCTGCAGCCGCTGGAAGATGGCACGCTGGACTGGTGCCAGGAAACCGGGGCAACGCCGATTGTCTGGTCGCCGCTGGCCGGGGGCAGGCTGGGAGAGGGATACACGCCGCAGGCGGATGACCCCGGCCGCCTGGCCGAATTGCACGAGACGCTGGACCGGCTGGCCGCCCTGTATGATGCGCAGCGCAGCGACGTCGCGCTGGCCTTCCTGCTGAAGCATCCTGCCAGGCCGATTGTCCTGTTGGGCACGCAGCGCCCGGAGCGATTGCGGGCGGCGCGCAATGCGCTGGCCATCCCGCTGACGCGCCAGCAATGGTATTCCATCCTCGAAACCTCTCGCGGCGAACCCATGCCATGAGCCAGCAATTGCCCACTGGCCGGTCGGCATCCGACTGGGCGCTGTTTGCGCTGCTGACCCTGTTCTGGGCCGGGGCCTATGCCCTGACGCGCGTGGCGGTCGACAAGGGCAATCCGGACGCAGGCCTGCCGGTTGGCTGGGTGTTGCCGGGCCGCCTGACCATCGGCGCGGCATTGCTGTGGATCGTCATGCTGGCGCGCGGGCAGAAACTGCCATCCTTCCGGGACAAGCCACGCTGGATCGCCATCATTGGCATGGGGCTGGCCGGGTCTGTCTTTCCCTTCTTCCTGATCACCACGGCGCAAGAGACGGTGAATTCCAGCCTTGCGGCGCTCTATACCGCGGCGGTGCCGATCTTTGTGGTCAGTGGCGCAACCTTTCTGTTTGCGGATGAACGCATGACGCGTGGCACGGCGGTGGGCGTGCTGGCCGGGTTTGCGGGCGTGGCAGTGCTGTTCGGGCCGGACGCGATGAAGGGGCTGGGCAATGCGAGCGTGGTGGCGCAGCTTCTGTTGATCCTGGCAACGATGAATTATGCTGCGGCCAGCCTGATGGCGCGGGGCGCGCCGAAGATTGAGGCCATTCCCTTTGCCACCGGCTTTGTCACGCTGGCGGCGATCGTGTCATGGCCTCTGGTCTTCACGGTGGACCCGTCCGACGTGAATGCGGACTGGACCCATTGGGCGGGCGTTGTGGGTCTTGGCGTCATCCCGACCGCGATTGCGCAGGCGCTCTATATGTTCCTGATTGCGCGGACCAGCGCGACGTTCCTCTCATTGACCGGCTATGCCATTCCGGTGGTCAGCGCCGTGCTCGGATGGATCTTTTTCCGGGAGACCCAGAGTTGGCATGCGCTGATCGCTTTCGCATTGATCCTTGGCGGGGTCTGGCTCGCCCGGCGTGGCGGCGGCGTGAAAACCGGATAGGCAGCTGCACATGCGACGCCCGTGAAGGCGCTTCGTTTCTGGAAATCGAGTTTTCTTCTGTAAGGAGACCGGTCAGGTGTCTGGGGGTGGCAGAGTGCAGCCCGCAATAGGGGCGCAGGCCGCGGGCGCGACAGGCGCAAGGAAGGCGTTCGCTTCCGGGGCCCCGCCTTCGACGGGGTGAGCGGACAGGAGGGATGCGCCGTCCAGCGCTGCTGTGAAAGCCTTTGACGGCGTCCAGTTCAGCATGTCCTGCTGTTTCTTGCGGGCAAGCGCCGCCTGATGCTCGGCCTTCGTGTCGCCGATCTCGACGAGGAAGACCTGTCCGGTGCGGGTCAATCCATAGAGAAAATTCGCGTCCGCGCCCTTCACCATGCGCACATGGAGGCGCAGGAGGATCAGTTGCAGCCAGATCCAGAACCGGCGGGGTTCCATTTCCGGCGGCAGATTCTGGGGCGGGGCGAACAGGTGATCCATGCNCGCAGTATAGCTCCGTTCCCGGAGGGGGAGGACANACTAATCNCTNATCGCTGTTTTCATTGCGGTTTTGTGACGAAATTAGGGGGATTGCTGTCATAAAACTCATACCGAACTGGCTTATGGGCCGTTCCCATGACCCGTCCAGACAAACGCCCGGATTATCGCTCGATCTTCATTTCGGATGTGCACCTCGGCAGCGCCGGGTGTCAGGCCGATGCGCTGTGCGCCTTCATGAAGACGCATACGTCAGAGCAGCTCTATCTGGTGGGCGACATCATTGATGGCTGGCGCATGCGGAAGAAATGGTACTGGCCGCAATCGCATACCAATGTCATCCGCCGTATCCTGACGGCCGCCAAGCGNGGCACGGATGTGACCTATATCATCGGCAATCATGACGAGTTCCTGCGGGCTTTCCTGCAGTTTCGNCTGGCCTTTGGCGAGATCAAGGTGAAGAACCGCGCGGTGCATGAGGGCGAGGATGGCAAGCGCTACCTCGTTGTACATGGCGACATGTTTGACGGCATGATGCGGGCCGACCGCAAATGGATCATGCATCTGGGCGATCATGCCTACAATTTCCTGCTCTGGGCGAACACGAAGCTGAACGCGATCCGCCGCCGGCTCGGCATGCCGTACTGGTCTCTCTCGCAAGCGCTGAAGAAGCGGACCAAGCGCGCGCTGAACCATATCCACAATTTCGAGGGGCATGTGGCGGACTATTGCCGCCGCAAGGAATTCGATGGTGCGATCTGTGGCCATATCCATGTCGCNGAAATGCGCGAGATTGACGGCATTACCTACATGAATGATGGCGACTGGGTGGAAAGCTGCACCGCCCTTGTCGAGCATCATGACGGCCGCTGGGAATTGCTGCACTTCCAGCCGCACGCCGTGAAGGATGACGTGCCGAGCGTGAACGAGGCCCGTATCGCAGTTGTGGCATAGGTGGCTTTCCTGCCCTGTGTAGCAGGGGAGGATATGAGNATGTCCATATCACCAGACCGANAANCCGNCAGTCTGTGTTTCAGCCCAGAAACGGCTTCAGTCCGGAGCTGAGGCGATGGCGGGCGCGTAGCTGGCCGAGTAGCCAGAGCAGCATGCCCGAGGCGAGGAAGGCNAGGATTACTGTAATGGTGACGCGCAGGCCCAATGCGCTGTCCGGCAGGCCGATCCGTTTCAGCAGGATATTCGTCATGTGTCGCACGGGTTCGTGCACGCAGTAGAGTGGGAANGACAGTGTGCCGAGGCCGTCACAAACTGCNGTCAGCCAGCTGCGCCCCGGCGTGACNCGCGCTCCCACCAGGATCAGCAGAGGGCAGAGCATTCCGATGGCCACGAATTGATAGACGCCCTTGGCNTANAAGGGGCACATCAGGACACAGAGCGTCGCCGCGAACAGGCCAAGCGTTGGCAGTGGTCCGGCNAGGCGCGGCAGGTGCGTCTCGATCCAGTCATCCAGACGCCTGAGCAGGCGATAGATGATGATGCCCATCAGGAAGCCGGAAAACACCCGGGGGAAGCCGAAGAAAAACGTCGCATGATTCCAGCCGACATTGGCCGTCAACGCGGTTCCGGTCATGCGGGACAAGGCGAGACAGCAGAACAGGTAGAGGGAGAAGGCGGCAAGGGCCGCACCGACCAGCCGCCAGCGTGGAATGCGCGCAATCCAGATGAAGGCCAGGCTGGCGACAAGTTCGTAGAAAATGGACCAGAGCGGCGGATTGGATGGAAACAGGATCAGGGAATCGCTGGCGGGTATCTGATAGTCGGACAGGGCCGGCACGAAAGCGAAATGGCCCATATGCGTAAGGGCAAAGTCCAACGGACTGAAATCCCGTCCTGTTTCCAGCATCACGATCAGCGCGGCAATGGCACCCAGCACCACGCCCCCCGCCACGGTGGGAGCGAGGCGCGATATGCGCTTGTTGGCAAANACGCCCGCCGGCATGCCGCCGAGTATGGCCGTGGCATAGGCGTGATAGATGACAAAGCCGCTCAGGATGAAGAAAAGGTCCACAGCGATATAGCTGTTCATGAACAGCCGGGACTGGGACGCGCCAACATAGTGATACAGCATCACAACGATTGCTGCGATGCCGCGCATACCGTCCAGGGCATGAAACCGCTGCACGGATGAGAGAGCCGGGTTTGCGGCGGTTCCTGACACGATATTGTCCCCACTTCTGAGCGAGGATGTTTAGGTTAACAGAAAATGAACGGCAAGGTTTAAATCCCGGAATAAAAACAATTTTTGGAAGTGACAGCTCGCGATCAGGTTGACGTGAAACTGCATGATTTCCGGGCGTTTTGCGGTCGGGCCCGGCGTCGCCCGCTTGACTTCCGCGAACCGGCCCGCCACGCAGCGACGATGAGTTCCACGCTGAAGGCCATTCTCGGCCCCACCAATACTGGCAAGACGCATTACGCCATTGAGCGGATGACGGGCTATGGCACCGGCATGATCGGTTTGCCGCTGCGCCTGCTCGCGCGGGAGGTGTATGACCGGGTGGTCGAGCGCAAGGGCGCGGCGCATGTGGCGCTGGTCACCGGCGAGGAGCGGATTGTTCCGTCNACGGCGCGCTATTGGGTCTGTACCGTGGAGTCCATGCCGGTCGATGTGCGGGTGGACTTTGTGGCGATTGACGAGATCCAGCTGGCCGAAGACCAGGATCGCGGCCATGTCTTCNCAGACCGCATCCTGAATTTGCGTGGATCTCACGAGACCCTGTTGCTGGGCAGNGATACGATGCGCGGCGTGTTGCGCACGCTGGATTTGGGCGCAGAGACCGAGCCGCGCGAGCGNTTTTCAGAGCTGCGCTATGCGGGNCATTGCAAGATCACCAANCTGCCGAAGCGGACGGCCATTGTCGCCTTCAGCACCGACGAAGTCTACGCGATTGGTGAATTGCTCCGCCGTCAGAAGGGCGGGGCNGCCATCGTGATGGGCGCGCTGAGCCCGCGTACCCGCAATGCGCAGGTCGCCATGTATCAGTCAGGCGAGGTGGATTACATTGTTGCGACGGACGCCATTGGCATGGGGCTCAACCTGGATGTCGACCGGGTGGTGTTTGCCTCGCGCTCNAAATTCGACGGGCGGCGNCATCGCCTGCTGACACCTGCCGAGTGCGCGCAGATTGCGGGCCGGGCCGGGCGCTTTCGCACCGATGGCGAGTTTGGCGAGACGGCGACCTGTCCGCACTTTGACGAAGAAACCTGGAAAGCGATCGAGGCGCACCGGTTCGATCCGGTGGACCATCTGCAATGGCGCAATTCGGCGCTGGACTTTTCNAGCCTGCGTCGCCTGATCCTGAGCCTTGAAAAGCCNTCCGGTCATCCGGCCCTGATCCACAATCCGCATGCGCTGGATGAATGGGTGCTGCGCCGGATGAGTGAGGATGGCGCCATCGGGCCGAATGTGGCCGGGGCGCGCCGGGTGAAGCGTTTGTGGGATCTGGCCCGNTTGCCGGACTTTCGCAAAGCCGGGCCGGAAGGGCATGCGCGGCTTGTGCTCGGCCTTGCCGAAACGCTGGCAGACCCGGATGCGCGCCTGTCTGACACGGGGCTTGAGCGGCGGCTGGATGATCTTTCCTCAACGCAGGGAGACATCGCAAAGCTGCAGCAACGGCTTGCCAATATCCGGACATGGACCTATGCCGCCCACCGGCCTGACTGGCTGGAAAACCCCGAAAAATGGCAAGATCGTACGAGGGAGATTGAAGACTCCCTGTCAGACGCGCTACACGAAGCCCTTACAGCCCGGTTTGTGGACCGGCGCACAACCGCTTTGCTTGCCAGCCTGAAGAAGGAAGACGCCCTCGTGACCGAATTGACCCCGGAAGGAGATGTCCGTGTGGAAGGCCATGTTGTTGGACGCCTCAAAGGCCTGACATTCGAGCCTGTGCTGGATGCGCGGACACTGGAAGGCAAGGCCGTGCGCGGCGCAGCGCAGGCCGCCGTTCGCCCGCTGATCGTGGAGCGGCTCAGCCTGATCGTGGCGGCGCCGGATGACGCGTTCAAGCTGAATGATGAAGGCCAGGTGGAGCACATCAATTCGCCTGTGGGCCAATTGGTGAAGGGCTCTGGCTGGATGGCTCCGCGCGTGGAAATCATCGGCGCGGCGGAAGTTGACCCGGCAGAGCGAGAAGCCGCGCGGCAACGGCTGGAACAATGGGCGACAAAGGAAATCGCCCGCATCCTGCCCACACATACAAAACTGGCCGTCGAAAAGGCGGGAGACGCGCTGGACGGATTGGCGCGCGGCATTGCCTTCCGTGTGCTGGAAAGCGGCGCGGCGGTCGATCTGCGCCAGGATGATCCCGGCCTGCGGCTCACCGCTGAACAGCGCGAAGCCCTGAAGGGGATCGGCATTCGCGCCGGGCGTGTGGCGGCCCATGTGCCGGATGCGCAAAAGCCCGCAGGCCAGCGCATGATCGCCATTCTGCGCGCAGTGTTTGAAGGCCAGCCTTTCCCGCTTGCGCCGGAAGGGGCGGGGTCTTTCGCGCTTGACGGCACATGGCCGGAAGAGGCGCTGGCCGCGAATGGCTATTTGCGCTTCGGCAAGAGAGCCGTGCGGGCGGACCTGGCAGAGCGCCTGGGCTGGGAAATTGCCAAGCGCCGCAAGGAAGCCGGGAAGAATGCCTTCCCCATCGAGATTGACCTGGCTTCGGTTGTGTCCTGTCCAGCCGATGACTGGCCTGCCGTGCTGAAAGGCTTTGGNCTNGCCCCGGCNGAGAANGACAAGGAAACCGACGCCGTNTTGCTATGGCGCTATGCGGCGCGGGCGCGGCCGGAAGGTCGCCCGGAGCGTGGCCGCAATCAGGGCGGNGCCNCGCACCAGAATGCGGGTGGCAAGGGCGGCAAGGGCCCGCGGGGCGGCAAGCCTCAGGGGGGCGGACGTGGCCCCTCGCGCAATGCGCCGGCGTCTCGCAAGCCTGACCCGGACAGCCCGTTCGCAGCGCTGGCGGCCCTGTTGCCAGAGGAAAAGCCGAAGCCCAAGAAAAAGAAGCGCAAGCCAAAGCCCAAGGCNGAAAGCGGCGCGCCTGAAACCGGCAGCGACTTCACCTATACGCCCTTCCAATGACGGAAACGCCGACGCTGCGCCTGGATGTATGGTTGTGGCGGGCACGGTTTTTCAAGACGCGCGCACTCTCNGGCGCGCATATCCGCAAGCGCGGTATCCGTCTCACCCGGAATGGCCAGACGCGGCGCGTTAACAAGCCCGGCGCAACCATTGCGGTAGCGGATATTGTCACAATGGCCCTCGGGGGGCATATCAAGGCTGTTGAAGTGCTGGACCTCGGCACACGGCGTGGACCCGCTGACGAGGCAGCGGCGCTGTACCAAACGTTGGAGATGGACGAATGATGAGCGCGCTGAAAAACCTGTTCCGGCAGAAAACACCTGCGGANCGGTCGATGGATCCGCANGTGGCGGCAGCGGCCCTGCTGGTCGANGCGGCCTTGTCNGATGGTGTCTATGTGAACATCGAAAGCGACATGATCGCCGAAATCCTTCTGGAGGCGTTCGGGTTTGACGCCGACAAGGCCGATGCCGTGCTGGCGGAAGGGGAGGCGCTGGCCGAAGAGGCTGTNGGCTCTCACCAATTCACCAAGCATGTGAAGAAGCTGCCAGTGGCAGAGCGGGTCTCCATCATTGAGGGGCTGTACCGGGTGGCGCTGGCGGATGGGGAAAAGAGCGATATCGAGGACGCCTATATCCGCCATGTGGCGTCACTGCTGTATATCGACGATATTTCNCGGGCCCAGGCCCGGCAGGCGGCGGAACAGCGGATCACTGACGCTTCCTGAAGAGACCTGTCAGCTCGCCTCATTGACATAAGCGCCTGCGCGCGCCATTTCGCCCGTGCACAAATTGCAGAAGGCCCTCCCGCCCATGACCTATATCGTCGTCGACGCCTGTATCCGTTGCAAATACATGGATTGCGTCGAGGTTTGCCCGGTTGATTGCTTCTATGAAGGCGAGAACATGCTGGTCATCCATCCGGATGAGTGCATTGATTGCGGCGTGTGCGAGCCGGAATGCCCGGCAGAGGCGATCGTNCCNGANACCGAGGACGACCCGGACGGGAAATGGCTGAAACTCAACAGCGAATATGCGAAGGTCTGGCCGAACATCACCCGGATGAAGGAACCGCCTGCAGATCGCGAACAATTTGCGCAAGAGACCGGCAAATTGGAAAAATATTTCAGCCCCAAGCCGGGTGAAGGCGACGTCTGAGTCAGCCCGTCCGAACCCTGATTTTGCAGGGTTTCTCAATAAAGGTTAACAAAATCAGAGGCCTTGAGAACTTTACTCTTGGTTAGCATCTGGGCGTGTCTGTTGAAAAACCTGCACATTTATGCTAGTGTTCAGACTTGAGTAATAACTGACAAGAGCCGGAATCTTCAACTCAGACCGTCAACTGCGTCGGACTGGGAAGGACTTTATCGGCTCTATTTGCGTAAAAAAGGGCGATATCCAACATGGCTAAAAAAGCATCTGCGGAACTGGCGTTTGAAGTGGGTCAAAGCGTCGTTTACCCCGCACACGGGGTGGGCAAGATCACGAGCGTCGAGAAGCAGACTGTGGCCGGCATGGATCTGGAGGTCTACGTGGTCTCCTTTGACCAGGACAAGATGATCCTTCGCGTTCCAACCAACCGCGCCGAAGCTTCCGGCATGCGCGCTCTGGCCGGCTCCAAGCTGGTTGATGACGCTCTGAAGACGCTGGGCGGCCGCGCCCGCATCAAGCGCACCATGTGGTCGCGCCGTGCGCAGGAATACGAAGCGAAGATCAATTCCGGNGACCTGATCTCCATCGCGGAAGTCGTGCGCGACCTGCACCGCGGCGAAGACCAGCCGGAACAATCCTATTCCGAGCGTCAGCTTTATGANAATGCGCTGGACCGTATGGCCCGCGAACTCGCCGCTGTCGAAAACATCGACAAGGACGACGCCATGGAAAAACTTGCTCAATCCCTCGCAAAGAAGAAAGTCGCCGCCTAAGGCCTCTTTCCTTTTCGATCATGCAAGGCCCCCGTCCGGTGAACACCGGGCGGGGGNTTTTCGTGTTTGGGTCCGAAAAACCCGTCATTCGTGAAGATTGGGCGTAATTCCATTAAAAAAGCCGCGGTTTCGTCAGATCGCTGTTAACCATACGGCAAAGGAGAGCAGGCACTCTTTGCCTGTCGCCGGAACGATCCGGTGGCGGATGGATGCTCAGGCTGACATGCCCAAAAAGGGTGGCGGCACGGGCAGGGTGACAGGAGAAACAAGATGCCCTTTTCAGAGATGGAAATACAGCCAGGCGGCCTGCTGGGTGCCGAGGCAAATGCGGATGAATTCTATCAGGCGGGTCTCGCCTGTGCAGCCGGTGTCGGATCTGACATCGACCTGATCTCCGCGCACAAATGGTTCAACCTCGCAGCCTCCAAGGGCCATGACGAGGCCAAGCTGCAGCGTCAGGAAATGGCTGACATGCTGAGCACGGATGAAGTCAAGGTGGCGCTGTCGGCAGCGCGCGACTGGCTGAGCCTCGCCAACTAAGGCGANGTGATCATGGCGGACAGCGCAGGGGACGCTGCGCCATCCGCCCTATGATCAGCTGACGCGGCGTTCCTGGTCTTTCCAGTAAACCTCGCGCAGATCCTTGCGCAGGATCTTACCGGATGGATTGCGGGGCAGGGCCTCGATAAATTCGACCGTCTTCGGACATTTGTATCCGGCGATACGCTCGCGCGCATAGGCGATAATGTCTTCCTGTGTCGGAGATTCGCCGGGCTTGACCACGATGATGGCCTTTACGGCTTCGCCCCATTTCTCGTCCGGCACGCCGATCACGGCGACATCGGCCACACCGGGGTGGCCAAAGATCGCATTCTCGACTTCAGCCGGATAGATGTTCTCTCCGCCAGAGACGATCATGTCTTTCACGCGGTCATGGATATAGAGAAATCCGTCCTCGTCGAAATANCCTGCATCNCCNGTGCGGAAGAAGCCGTATTCGTCAATCGCTTCGGCGGTGGCGTCGGGACGGTTCCAGTAGCCTTTCATCACAAAAGCCGATTTGATGGCGATCTCGCCAACTTCGCCGGTTGGCACGGAATTGCCCTCCGCGTCCAGGCAGCGGACNATGGTTGCCGGGTAGGGGACACCGCAGGANCGCAGCTTGCCCCAGGACGGATCATGCGCCTCTGGTGGAAGNTATGTTCCGCANCCGCCCGTTTCTGTCAGGCCNTAAAGNTGCGTGAATTTTGCGCCCATGATCTCCTTGGCGTCGAGGAGCAGGCTTTCTGCGATCGGCGAGGCGCCATAGAAGACCTGTTTCAGCGGGGTCCAGTCAATGTCGCGTACATTCGGCATCTGCGTCAGCATCAGGATCACCGCCGGCACCCAGAAGGCATGTGCGATCTTGTGCTCCGGGATCAGTTTCAGGATGAGNGTCGGGTCGATTTCCCGCAGGACAACNGCGTTTGCNCCCTGCGCTGCGGTCAGGATGCCAATGTTCACGCCCGCCACATGGAATAGCGGCATCGCGTTCATGACGGCATCGCCCACATCATAGCTGGCCCAGTCGAGCTGGCCNGCCTGTTCGAAGATGGCGCGGTAGTTGCCATTGGTCAGCTGCACGCCCTTCGGCATGCCGGTCGTGCCGGACGTATAGAGCTGGATCACATCATCCGTATCATGCGTTTCGATGCCGGGGGCGTCGGTCGACTGGCCGTCGCGCCAGATTGTGTAGGATGGCCAGTCATCGCGNTCGCCATCAATCGCGATGACCTGTTCCAGATCGGGCAGGTCAGCGCGGATCTGGTCGATCATGCTGTAGAAATCCTTGCCGACGAACAGGATCTTCACACGGGCGTCCGACAGGATGAACTGGACCTCAGGCGGGGCNAGGCGCGTATTCACCGCCGTCATCGCCGCGCGCGCCTTGGCCGCGCCGAACATCATCTCGTAATAGACAGATGTGTTCTTCGCGAGATAGCCGACGCGGTCATCTGTCTGGACGCCGAGCGCGATCAGGCCGTTTGCAACCTGAGTAGACCGGGTCTCAAGCTGGGCAAAGCTGGTGGTTTCGCCTTCGAACCAGAACGCGGTTGCGTCCGGACGGATGCCGGCCTGGACACGCGGAATATCCGCCAGATGCGGCATCGCCTTAACGTCGATCATGTACTTCCTCCGGATGGTGTTTTGTTTCCTCGACTTTCATACTAGGGCAAATTTTCGAAGAGTCAGCCCGTCGCCGCGCCTTGTAATCATTGCAGCCATAGCCGAATGCATCATTGGCGCATCTTGCAGACAGGCCGGGTTTCCGGCACATCCANCGNCATGATGGATACGATGACAGACCAGACCGCAGATCTCGGCGAAACCATGCTTCGGATGGGGCGCAATGCCCGTGAGGCTTCGCGCAAGCTGGGCCGGATGAGCCCGGCAGACCGGACGCGGGGCCTGAAGGCGGTGGCCGGCGCGATCCGGGCGGCGTCTGACAAGATCCTCAGCGCGAACGAAGCCGATATGACCGCTGCGCGAGAGAAGGGGCTGGACGCCGCCATGCTCGACCGGCTGGCGCTGGATGCGGCGCGGCTGGAAGGCATTGCATCCAGTGTTGAGGCGGTGGCTGAACTGGGCGATCCCATCGGACGCGAGCTTGCGCGGTGGGAGCGTCCGAACGGGCTGGATATTGCGCGCGTGGCCGTGCCGCTGGGCGTGATCGGCATTATTTACGAGAGCCGCCCGAACGTGACGGCGGATGCGGGCGCGCTCTGTTTGCGTTCTGGCAATGCGGCCATCCTGCGCTGCGGATCGGAAAGTACCCAGTCGTCCCGCGCGATTGTTGCGGCCATGCGCAGCGCCCTCAAACAGGAAGGCCTGCCGGAAGATGCNGTGCAATTGGTGATGACCANGGATCGCGCCGCCGTCGGGCATATGCTGGCCGGGCTGGAGGGCAATGTGGATGTCATCGTGCCNCGNGGGGGCCGCAGCCTGGTTGAGCGGGTCCAGAAAGACGCCCGCGTTCCGGTGATCGGACANCTTGAAGGNCTTTGCCATGTGATNGTGGACAAGGCAGCAGATCCGGAAAAGGCGGTGTCGATTGTGCTCAATGCNAAGATGCGCCGCACNGGAATTTGCGGGTCTGCCGAGACGTTGCTGGTGGATGCGGCAGTGGCGGATGACCTGCTGCCGAAGATGGCGGCGGCCCTGACGGATGCGGGGTGTGAGCTGCGCGGCGATGCGCGCGCGCGGGCGATTGTACCGGATATGGTCGAGGCGACAGAGGCGGACTGGTCAACGGAATATCTCGCGCCGATCCTGGCAGTGGCTGTCGTGGATGATCTCACTGCCGCGCTGGACCATATCGGCACCTGGTCGTCCGGGCATACAGAATGCATCATCACTGAGGACGAGGCGGCTGCTGAGCGNTTCTTTGCTACGGTCGATAGCGCGATCCTGTTGCACAATGCGTCAACCCAGTTCGCTGATGGGGGCGAGTTCGGCATGGGCGCGGAGATCGGTATTGCCACAGGCCGCATTCATGCACGCGGCCCGGTAGGCGCAGACCAATTGACGACCTACAAGTACGTCGTGCGCGGAAATGGGCAGGTTCGTCCTTGAGCAGAGCACTTCTACCAGGGCCAGCGCGTGGCCTGCGCATCGGATTGTTCGGGGGCAGTTTCAATCCGGCCCATTCAGGGCANCTCCATGTGGCCACGACCGCAATGAAGCGTCTGCAGCTGGACTGGGTCTGGTGGATTGTGGCGCGGGGAAATCCACTCAAGACCGGGCACGGAGACTTCGGGGAACGTTTCTGGTCTGCGATGGCTGTTGCCGATCATCCCCGCATGCGCGTGACNGATATCGAATCGCGTCTTGGCCTGACNTATACCTATCGAACCCTTTCCGCGATCACGCATATTGCGCCGGATGCGGACTTTGTCTGGCTGATGGGCGCGGACAANATGGTGAACTTCCATATGTGGAGTGAGTGGCAGGAAATTGCGCGCATGATGCCGATTGCGATTGTTGCACGCCCCGGCGTGGGGCCGGGCGCGCGAAACTCGCCCTTTGCGCGGCGGTTCGCTCATAGTCGTATTCCTGAAGCGGAGGCGACGATCTTGCCAGGTCTCGCGCCGCCCGCCTGGGTCTATCTCACCGCGCCGCTGGATCCGATTTCCTCTACCGCCATTCGTCAGATGAAGGCTGCGTCATGAGCCTCAGCCCGGAAGAACTTGCCCGCCACAAGCGGCATATCATGCTGAGGGAGATTGGCGGGCCCGGCGTGCAGAAGCTGCGCGCGGCGCGCGTATCGATCGTTGGGGCAGGGGCGTTGGGCGGGCCGTGCGCGATGTATCTGGCGGCTGCGGGTGTCGGCCAGCTGGAGCTCTGGGACGATGATCATGTCGAGCGNTCAAACCTGCAAAGACAGATCCAGTTCGGAGAGAACAGTCTCGGAAAGTCGAAAGTGGAGGTGATGGCCGCGCGCCTGACAGCAGATCATCCGTCCACACATGTTCTGGGCCGACGAAAGCGCTGGTCGAAGGACGATGCGTTGTCAGGCGACATACTGGTCGATGCAACGGACAATTTCCCTGCGCGCTATGCGTTGAACAGGGTCGCGCATCAGAGCGAGCGTCCGCTGGTGCATGGCGCCGCGGCGGGGTGGAGCGGACAGGCCAGCGTGTTCGCGTCTGGATACGTTGCGGACGCGCCCTGTTATCAATGCTGGGTGCCGGAGACGCCACCGGATGCCGAGGCCTGTGATGAGGTTGGTGTCGTAGGGCCAGTTACAGGAATGATTTCTACACTGATGGCACTGGAGGTGATCAAGCTGATCACCGGTGCGGGGGAGCCATTGATCGGGCGGCTCGCTTTGGTTGACGGGCTTTCCACCCGTCAGCGGTCGGTTGTTTTGCGGCGGGATGCTGCATGCCCGATCTGTGGGACTGATCGCAGAATTTGACTTGTCACGAGACGCAGGGCTTTAGTGCGTCACCCTTTGGTGTGCATGTAGGGAGTTCGGGATTGTGTTGAAACGACTGTTTGTCGTGCTGGTGACGCTTGCGATCATATTGACGGCGGGATGGTGGATGCTTCGCCGGGATGACATATCCTACACGACGCTCGAATCGGTCTATTCGAAATCCAACAGTCGCTTCCTGAAATCCGGCAAGGACGTGGAGATTCATTTCACGGATTCTGGCCCGCGCGATGCGCCGGTTGTTGTTCTGGTGCACGGCTATTCCGCCTCGCTTCAGACTTGGGATGCCTGGGCGCGGAAACTTCGCAAGGATTACCGGGTCATCCGTCTGGACCTTCCGGGGCATGGCTTGTCTCGCTGCCCTGATAATGACTCCATCGGTATCGAGCAATTCGTCGAGACCGTGGACCGTGTTGCGCGCACGCTGGACGTTGAGCGGTTTACCCTGGTCGGCAATTCCATGGGCGGTCACACTGCCTGGGCCTATGCGCTGGAACATCCCGAGAAACTCGACGGCCTCGTCCTGGTCGATGCTGCCGGTTGGCTGGATGCGCCGGGGGAAGGGGAGTCCGACCCCTTCATATTCAAGCTGCTGCGCAATGGCGTGGCGCGCAGTGTGATGAAGGATCTCGATATGTCGGCGCTGATCCGATCCGGCCTCGAAGACAGTTTTTATGATCCGGCATTTGTGACTGACGAAATGGTGGACCGCTACTCGGCCATGTCGCGCGCGCCGTGTCACCGGGATGCATTGCTGAACCTGATGAGCGGCGCGACGCTGCGGATTTTGGCGTCGGAGGAGCTGCTCGGAAACATCACCGCACCGACCCTGGTCATGCATGGGGACAGCGACAATCTGATCCCGGTTGCGCATGGGCAGAAATTCGCGGACGCCATTCCGGGCGCTGAATTGATTATCTATCCGCAAACGGGGCACATCCCGCAGGAGGAGAAGGCGGCGGAGTCTGTCGCCGATCTGCGCGCCTTCCTTGCGGGCCTCCATGCTGAGGAGACGCCGTCAGACATTGTCGATCCGCTGGACATCGCGCCTCAGAATGGGGGGTGATACGTATTTGCGAAACCGAACAGGCGGGTCATGCGTAAGAGGGGAGAAGGAGATTTCTCATGCGCATTGCCCTGTCGACACTTGCCGCCGCCCTGGTTGCTGCCTGTACCAGCCAGCCTGATTACCGTGCGGAGACAGCGCCGCCGCCGACCGTCGATTCGGTGGATCTGGAGCGCTATTCGGGCCTTTGGTACGAGATTGCGCGCTACCCCAATTCCTTTGAGAAAAACTGCACGGGCGTGACCGCCGAATACGGTCTGAACGACGACGGCACGGTGAGCGTGACCAATACCTGTTACAAGGGTTCGCTCGATGGCGAGAAGGATGTTGCAGAGGGCACGGCCCGGATTGTCGAAGGCAGCAACAACACAAAGCTGAAAGTGAAATTTGCGCCGGCCTGGGTGCCGTTTGCATCGGGCGATTACTGGGTGCTGGCGCTGGAGCCGGACTATTCCGCCGTGCTGGTTGGCAGCCCGGATGGCAAGTATCTCTGGATCCTGTCCCGCACCGCGCAGCTGGACCCGGTGGTGCTGGATGGGCTGAAGCAGCGCGCCGAGGCGCTTGGATATGCAACCGAGCCCTTGGAGATGACGGTTCAGGCGGAACAGGGGTGACGCTGGGGGCGGGCTTTGCTACGCGGAAATCATGAGCCTGCCAGACCTTGACGCCCAGAATTTCGATGCGGACCGCCAGCACTGGATCAGTGTGCGTGTCTATTACGAGGATACCGACTTCACCGGCATGGTGTATCACGCCAATTATCTTCGTTTTTTCGAGCGGGGCCGGTCTGATCATCTGCGCGATGCGGGTATTTCCCATCAGTCCCTGCTGGAGCGGGAAGACCCGGCTGCCTTCACCCTGACGCGCGTTGAGGTGGACTATCGCAAAGCCGCCAAGGTCGACGATTTGCTGCACATACGCACGCGCTATATCGGCACTGAGGGGCCGCGTATCCGCTTTTCGCAGACCTGTTTCCGGGGCGAGGAGATCATTGCCGATGGCGAAATCACGGCTGTGATGATCCACGCCGATGGCCGCCCGCGCCGCCCGATCCGCGAACTGGTCAAGCATCTGGAAGCGTATCGCTGGGAGGGTGAGGGGTGAAACTTGCTATACTCGTATTCGCCGCTGCGAGCGCGAGCCTTTTGCTTTCCGCGAATGCCGATGATGTGTTCGATGCCGAACGGGGCTTCTATGTCGCCGCGCGCGGTTACGGCTCTATCGGAGACCAGAACAATCTGATTTTCGAAGACAGCCGCGAGATCGCTGGCGCTGTGGGCTACCGGNTCAATCATTCCATCCGGATGGAGGCCGAGTATGGATTCCGCTGGGCCAATATTGCCGGCCTGAACGGGGCAAGCACGGCGAGCGGCGACTTCACGAGCCGGTCCATGGGCATGCACGCCTTCTACGACTTTCGGAACGGCAAACGTATCCGGCCATTCCTGGGTGCCGGGGGCGGTGCAGGTGTGCTGGATTTCACGTTNTCCGGCCCCGCCGANATCAACCCGGATTTCATTGTGGTCGGCGAAGACACAAACTCCAGCGCGTACTGGAACCTCTTTGCCGGGGCGACCTATCATGTGAGCGATCGGTTCCGGCTGTCGCTTGGCACGGAATATGTGTCCTATTCAGATCAGGCCGTTGCCTCGAATCTCGGTGGGATCGACGGCATCAACCGCGCCTACAATTTCTACATCGGGACACGCTGGTTCCTGCCCGACCTGTTTGATTGAGTGGCGCGACCTCTGGATTACTGGCCGCTTGCCCACGTTTCGTTAATAAAACCCGCTTAGCCGTTAACCCCACTGCGGAAACTGGCAATTCTGCCGTGTTTCTGCCGGATTTGGTGTGGATGAAGGGGTGTGCCGGTCCCGGGTGGGATGCGGCTGATCACCCATGATACGTAGACAGGAGCATTAGCCCCCATGGAATCAGAAGCGATAGGCACCGCCGCAAGTCATGCCGACTTCTCGCTGTTCAGCCTCATCATGGCGGCTGACCCGGTTGTCAAACTGGTCCTCCTGTTCCTGCTGCTGGCCTCGATCTGGTCGTGGATGGTGATTGGCGAGAAGCTGTTCTCCCTTGGCGGNCTGCGCAAGAAATCGCGCCAGTTTGAAGAGGCCTTCTGGAGTGGCCGCACCGAAGATTTCGACATGCGCCCCGGTCAGGCCACCAATGATGCGGCCAGCCGCGTGTTTGCCGCGGCTGCGCGCGAATGGTCCGATGCGCGCCGCCAGTCCCACAATCCTGCCGAAGCCGCCGCAATCGTGAGCCGGGCGGAGCGCTCCATGCGCGCCGCTGTCGATCGTGAACTTGGCCGGGCCGGCAGTGGTCTGGGCGTGCTCGCGACGATCGGTTCAGCCTCTCCCTTCATCGGCCTGTTCGGAACCGTCTGGGGCATCATGAATGCCTTCCTCAACATTGCCGAACAACAGGATACGAGCCTTGGCACCGTGGCCGGCCCGATTGCAGAAGCCCTGTTCGCCACCGGCCTCGGCCTCGTGGCCGCTATCCCGGCGGTTATTTTCTACAACAAGTTCACTGGCGACCTGACCAAGCTGGGCGACCAGCTCGACACATTTTCTCAGGACGTGCTTGTGCGCCTGTCGCGCCGCGCCTCCGAATCCGCGAGGGACTAGGCGATGGGATTGATCCTCGGTTCAGGCGGGAAGGGCGGACGGCGCGGACGGCGCGCGTTGAACGCCGAAATCAACGTGACACCCTTTGTGGACGTCATGCTGGTTCTGCTCATCGTGTTCATGATCACGGCGCCCCTGCTGGTGCGCGGGGAGGAAGTGAACCTGCCCAAGACGAGTTCGGGGCCAATCAAGACCGAACCGAATGACGATCCGCTGGCGATTTCCATCCGGGAGAACGGGGATGTGTTTATCCAGACGACCCTGGTGGAGGATGTTTCGACGCTGGGCCCGCAGCTTCAGGCCATCATCGGCGAGGGCTATGAGCAGCCAATTTACCTGCGCGGTGACGAGAACACGCCCTATGGCCGGATCATGGAAGTGACCGCCGAAATCCGGGCTGCCGGCTATACGCGCGTATCCTTTGTGACTGAACAGAAGAAGTAGGAGCGCATCGCCCCACATGCTTCGCGGCTTTACCATCTCGACTGTGCTTCACGCCACCGTGCTCGCCGCGGCGGTGATGACGTGGCCGATGCAGAAAAGCAAATGCGACCGAGAGATCGAGCGCCTGGAGCGCGAGGAGCCCGGCCTGTCGCCGGTCGATATCCTCATGCGCCTGCCGCAATGTGCCAGCACGATCGACGTGCCGATTGATATTGTCGACATTGGGCTCGTGACCGATGTGGCGCCGATCCAGAAGGCGGAAGAGCCGCCAGAGGAAGAGGTCGAAGAGCCCGAGCCGGAAGAACAGCCCGATCCGGTGGAAGAAGATGCCGAGATCGTCGAGGACCCGCCTGAAGAACAGGAAGAGGTGAACGAGACCCGCGAGACCGAAACGGCCGAGGAAGAACCGGTCGTGGAAGACACGAAGGCCGAGCCCGAGGAACAGCCAAAGGAACCTGAGCCGAAGAAGGAAGAGCCTCCGAAAAAGGAGCCAAAGCTGATCGAGAAGCAGAAGCCGAAATCGGAGTCTGACGATCTCGACTTCCTGAACGACTTTGAAGACATCCTGAAGGACAAGGCGCAAACCCAGCGCAAGGTCGCGCAGGAGCAGGCGCCACCGCCGATCAACAAGCCGGTGCTGAAAGACGTACAGCAACCCCGCAAGGGGGCAGGGGACCGCCGCGGCAATACTGCTTCGCTTCAGGCCGCCATGCGCCGCCAGATCGGCTATTGCTGGAATGGTGTGGATGATCTGCCCAAGGAAGACCAGTTCGACGTTGTGATCCGAGTGAGACTCAATGTGGATGGCTCTCTGGACGGCAATGTGAATCTGGTGACCCCGCGCTCCATGCCGATTGGCCGCCGGGGTGTTGTGGTCCAACGGGCCCTGACAGCGGTGCGCCAGTGTGCGAACTATCAATTGCCTGAAGACGATTACGACGAGTGGAAAGACATTGAGGTCACGATTGGCCCGCTCAAGTGACCTGAACCGAGATTCTGAGGAGACTTTCAAATGACCCGCATCCTGACAGCGCTAATGCTGGTCCTCCTGACGCCATTTGGCCTCGCCATGCCTGCCGCTGCGCAGCTGCAGGTCCGCGTCGATGAGGGCAATTTCCAGCCCACACCCCTGGCTATCCCGGACTTTGAAGTTCGCGGCACGAACGCTGAAATGGCAGAGGACATCGCCGATGTTGTCCGCGCCGATCTGGAATCGACCGGCCTGTTCGACATTCAGAACCCGGCCTCCTTCATCCAGAAGGATCTGTCGATTGATGTTCAGCCACGCTTCCCGGACTGGCGCATCATCCAGACCGAAGGTCTTGTGGTGGGCGCGTATGAGGAATTGCCGGACGGCAAGATCGCGGTCTCGTTCCGCCTTTGGGACGTTTATGGCGGTGAAGTCATGCGCATCAATGGCCAGCCGGGCCGCCGCCTGACGACCACGCCGGACAATTGGCGCCGCATTGCGCACAAGATTGCCGACTCGATCTATACGCGCCTGACCGGCGAAGATCCGTATTTCGATACGCGCATCGTTTACATTGCGGAGACCGGCCCGAAGACCGAGCGCGTGAAGCGCCTGGCGATCATGGATGCCGATGGTGCGAACCAGCAATATCTGACCGGTGGCACGAACACCGTGCTGACGCCGCGCTTCAGCCCGTCGGCGCAGGAAATCACCTACATGTCCTATGAAGGCGGGCGCCCGCGCGTCTATCTCTTCAATATCGAGACAGGCCGTCAGGAATTGCTCGGCAACTTCCCCGGCATGACGTTCGCGCCGCGCTTCTCCCGGGATGGGGAAAGCGTTCTGCTCACCCAGGCGCAGGGCGGTAATTCCGACATCTATCTGATGAACCTCCAGACGCGCCAGTCGCGCCGCCTGACGGATCATCCGGCGATTGATACCTCGCCGTCCATGTCGCCGGATGGGCGGGGCATTGTCTTCACGTCCGACCGGGGTGGCAGCCCACAGCTCTACATCATGAATACCGATGGCAGCCCGCGCACCTGCCCGTCAGGTGGTCGTGACGTGGCATGCCGGATCACCTTCAATAAAGGCCAGTATTCCACGCCGGTCTGGAGCCCGCGNGGCGATCTGGTCGCCTTCACGAAGCAGCTTGGTGGCCGCTTTTATATCGGTGTCATCGGCACGGACGGCAAAGGCGAGCGNCTTCTGACCGAATCGTATCTGGATGAAGGTCCGGACTGGTCTCCGAATGGCCGCGTGATCGTGTATTTCCGCGAGAGCCGCCCCGGCGCAGGACCGCAGCTCTGGTCGGTGGACCTGTCTGGCCGGAATGAGCGCCGTCTGCCGACGCAAACAGATGCGTCTGACCCGGCCTGGTCGCCGTTGTTGCAATAATTTCATACACTTCGTCCCNGGTTTTTATCCGGGGGCGTTGCTTTTTGGAGATAAACCGTCAAAATATCGCGAAATCGGGGTTGCTGCTCTGCTTCCGCCCGATTGTCGCCCGAATTCTGTCAGAATATGGAGACAGATACCCGCTACATCCGGCACAACGTTGACAAACGCCAGCCGTACGGCGTCAATTAGCACTCAGGACATCCAGGGGAGTCTGAATAGCAATGAATACCACTTTCAAACTTGCAGCTGCTGCAGCAGTTGTTCTTTCCATCAGCGCATGTGCATCCCAGCCGGAGCCTGTCGAACAGGTTGAAGAACCGGCACCGGTAGAAGTTGCCGAACCGGCACCTGCTCCGGCACCCGTCGTTGAAGAGCCTGCCGCACCGGCTGGCCCGCTCGCAGGGTCTCTCGAAGACTTCCGCGTCAATGTTGGCGAGCGCGTTTACTTTGACCTCAACGGCTACCGCCTCGACGTCGACGATCAGGAAGTCCTGAAGCGTCAGGCGGCCTGGCTGTCTTCTTACCCAGCTGTTCGCATCATCGTGGCAGGCAACTGCGACGAGCGCGGCACGCGTGAGTACAACCTTGCCCTCGGCGAGCGTCGTGCATCCATCGTGAAGGACTATCTGGTCAGCCTCGGCGTCGACCCGTCCCGCATCGACACGATCTCCTACGGTAAAGAGCGCCCGATCGCTGCTGGTTCTGACGAGCAAGCATGGGCACTGAACCGGAACGGCTTCACGCAAATCGTTTCCGGCGCGACCACAAGCTAAGCTTTCTGTCGCGAATAGCTTCACAAGATGCAGCCGGGTGCCTTAATTTGGCCCCGGCTGTTTTCGTATGAATCCAAGAAATCCTCCGGAGGCTCATCCATGTTCAAAGCGCCCGCTCTTGTCCTCGCCAGCCTGTGCCTCGTGGCCAGCCCTGCCATCGCTCAGCGGAGTGCGCCGATCACTCAGGGCGTGACGAGTTCAGATCTTTCCCAGCAGGTGGCGCAGGCGCGTCAACAGAGCGCTCAGGTGCAGGTTGAGGTAAACGGCCTGACCGGCGATGTGATGCAGCTGACGGGCCGCGTTGAAACCCTGGAGTTCCAGCTTCAGCAATCGCGCGAGCAGACCGAAAACCTCCAACGCGACAATGAAGCCCTGATTGACGAGATTGATGATCTGCGCACCCAGCTGGACGCGCAGTCTGAGGACATGGCCGCATTGAAATCCTTCATGGCGTCAGCTGGCCTGATGCCGGAAACCGAGCCGACACCGGACGGTATGACGGGCGCGTTCCCGGATGATGCGATGACGGGTCTCGGCGATTCTGCGGCATCCGGCCCGCGCCGCCTCAACGGGCTGAGCGAAATGCCGGAGCCTGAACCTGAATCCCAATCCGGACCTACGCGCCTGACACCTGCCAGCACCCTTGCAGANAATGACGCGCTTCCGGAAGGCTCACTCGGCACCATTCCTGCCAGCGCGTTGCCGGGGGAGGCGGGGCCATTGTTCGCACTCGCCAAGTCTCGCCTGATCCAGTTCGACTATGCGGGCGCAGAAGAAGCGTTCCGGGCTTTCCTTGACCGGTTCGGAGATGATCCGCAGGCGGGAGAAGCGCATTACTGGTTGGGAGAGTCGCTTTACCAGCAGAAGGCCTATGCTGATAGCGGCGCGGCCTATACGACCATGATCCGCTCTTATCCGGATGATCCGCGTGCCCCTGATGCGCTTGTGAAGCTCGCCCGCGCAATGCGCCTGATCGGTGACAAGGAAAAGGCCTGCCTGGCGCTCGGCACCTTGCCGAGCCGGTATCCCAATGCCTCCGGCGTGACACGTGACCTGGCCGCGGTGGAGCGCACCAAGTCCGGTTGCGACAACTGATTTGCACGTCTGACGTCTGATGGACCTGTTTGACCGGCTCTGCGGCAAGGCCACAGGGCCGGTTGGCGTTGCGGTCTCAGGTGGCAGCGATTCCCTCGCACTGCTTGTCCTCGCGCATGAATGGGCGGAGCAGTCCGGTCGGGCGCTTGTCGCGTTCACGGTCGATCACAGATTGCGCCCGGAAGCCGCTGACGAAGCCCGCGCGGTGGCAGAGATTTGTGCAGGCCTCAATGTGCCCCATCAGACACTGGTCTGGCGTACCCCGAAAGGGAAGCAGGCACCGGCCCGGCGGGCCCGTCACGCGCTGATGGCTGAGGCGCTGCGGGCCGAGGGCGGCACGCACCTTCTTCTGGGGCACACGGCCGATGATCAGGTTGAGACTTTCCTGATGCGCGCCCGGCAAGGGTCCACCTGGTATGGATTGGCGGGTATGCAGCCCATCGCGCTGTCGCCCGTCTGGCCGGAAGGGCAGGGCGTGCGGATTGCCCGTCCGGTTCTGAAGCGCTCGCGCGCGGATTTGCGGGAGGAACTGGAACGGCGCGGCGTCGACTGGATCGACGACCCTTCCAATCGAAATCCGGCCTATGAACGCGTGCGGGTTCGCACCTTGCTGGCAGGGCAAGACCGGCTGAAAACCCGAATCCTTGCCTGTCAGGCCCGGCTTCAGGATCTGCGGCGGCTCGAAGAACGACTGATTGCACACTGGATGCGCGAACAGGTTTCGATCGATGGCGAAGGTGTGTTCCGGCTTGATTTGTCGGGACTGCCGGAGGAGCGCCTGATCCGCGCCTTGGGCGTGATGCTACAGATTGTTGGAGGGCGTGAGACGCCGCCGCGAAAGGATGCGGTGGAGCCGCTTGCCATGCGGCTGACCAGTGATGAGCCCTTCTCGGGCGCGACGCTTGGCGGCGTCATGATCTATCGCAATCGCGATGATGTAAGTCTTGCGCCCGAGCCAGAGGTTTCAGGCGATGCTGCAGAGGAAAAGCTGGCTCGTGCCCGGTTCGCAGCAATTCGCAGCCTGTATGGCGCCGGTACGTGACAAAACAGCCATTTTAAGAGCTTTTGAGTCGTTTTCGTGCCATAAGCTTCCTATCTTACGGAACGAACACCGGAATCTGGAGCGAGACGCGATATGAACGTCAGGAATTTGGCTATCTGGGGCGCCATTGCCCTCCTGGTCATCGGCATGGCCGTGGCCATGGGTGGTAACCCGCAGGCGGCCCGGGCCGAGAAGGCCAAACTGTCCGTAATCTATGAGCTGGTCGAGGACGGCAAAATTGCCGATGCGACGCTCGGAGATCAGCGCATAATTGTTACGACGACCGATGGCCGGACCATGGTCAGCGAGCTGCGCTCTCTCGACATGACGACCCAGCAATTCCTGGAAGAAAACCAGGTGCCGTTTACGGTGGATGCTGACAGCGGCCAGAACACGTTCGCATCGCTGATTTTCTCCATTCTTCCCATCCTGCTGATTGTCGGCTTTGTCTTCTTCATGATGCGCCAGATGCAGTCTGGCGGCGGTCGCGGTGCAATGAGCTTTGGCAAGAGCCGCGCGCGCCTGCTGACCGAAAAGCATGGCCGCGTCACATTTGATGACGTTGCCGGCGTGGATGAAGCGAAGGAAGAATTGCAGGAGATTGTCGAATTCCTTCAGGATCCGTCGAAATTCCAGCGTCTTGGCGGCAAGATTCCAAAAGGCGCGCTTCTGGTGGGGCCTCCGGGAACTGGTAAGACGCTGCTGGCTCGCGCTGTTGCGGGTGAAGCCGGCGTGCCCTTCTTCACAATCTCCGGTTCGGACTTTGTCGAAATGTTTGTGGGTGTTGGCGCAAGCCGGGTCCGCGACATGTTCGAGCAGGCAAAACGCTCTGCGCCNTGCATCATCTTCATCGATGAGATCGACGCAGTNGGCCGCTCGCGCGGTGCCGGTCTTGGCGGCGGNAATGACGAACGCGAACAGACGCTCAACCAGTTGCTGGTCGAGATGGACGGNTTNGAAGCCAATGAAGGCATCATCCTGATCGCAGCGACGAACCGCCCGGACGTTCTGGACCCGGCCCTGTTNCGTCCTGGNCGTTTNGACCGNCAGGTGACCGTCGGCAATCCGGACATNATGGGCCGCGANAANATCCTGCGCGTTCACATGCGNAATGTNCCGCTGGCNAAAGANGTCGACGCGAAGACNATTNCGCGCGGNACGCCNGGCTTCTCGGGNGCNGACCTNGCGAACCTCGTGAACGAGGCTGCCCTGCTTGCGGCCCGTCGCGGCAAGCGCGTGGTCGCCATGCAGGAATTCGAAGACGCCAAGGACAAGGTGCTGATGGGGCCGGAACGCCGCTCCATGGTCATGTCCGAAAAGGAAAAGGAACTCACCGCCTGGCACGAGGCGGGCCACGCCATTGTGGCGCTGAAAGTGCCTGCGGCAGATCCGGTNCACAAGGCGACGATCATCCCGCGCGGACGCGCACTCGGCATGGTNATGCAGCTGCCGGAAGACGANAAGCTGTCCATGTCCAAGATCGAGATGACCTCTCGTCTGGCCATCATGATGGGTGGCCGCGTGGCGGAGGAACTGAAATTCGGTGACGACAATGTCACCGCCGGTGCGGCATCGGATATCCAGCAGGCGACACGTCTGGCTCGCGCCATGGTTACGCGCTGGGGCTTTGCAGATGCCGTCGGCCCGGTCGACTATGGCGATGATCAGGGCGATGTGTTCCTTGGCCAGCAACTCATGCAGTCATCTCACGTGTCCGAAGAAACATCTCGCAAGATCGAGGAAGAAGTTCGTACGCTGATCCAGACNGGCATGGANGATGCGCGTCGCATCATGACGGATTATCGTGGCGAGTGGGAAGCGATNGCGACCGGCCTGCTTGAATATGAGACGCTGACGGGCGAAGAAATTGCCGAACTGTTGAAAGGCAATCCGCCTTCGCGGCCGGATCTTGGCGATGATGATTCCTCGCCGGGCTCTGCCGTTCCCGTGATCGGCAAGCGGCGCAAGCCGAAAGGTGATGGCGGTCTTGGAGACCCGGAGCCGAACCCGGTCTGACAGGTTAAGCTCAAGTGACAAAACTCGAAAAGCGCGGCCAGGTCGGTCGCGCTTTTTGCGTTTCTGGAAGTGCTTGCCTTTGAGGATAGGGGCACTACCGTTGTGAGGCGAATCCGGAACGAACATTCCGCTCGGGATTTATGCGTTGGAGCCATCGGCACAGGTGAGCCGACTGGTGGGAACTCTAGACGGAGGCTGGCAGGCCTTATGTGTAACGCTCCGCTTCAGGTCTCTCTGGATACTGGCCATGATGTGTTGCTGCGGCCCGTCGGGATCGAGGATGAGTCGAAGTTCCAGCAAATCTTCCGGGCAATGTCTCCGGAATCCCGCTACCTGCGATTTTTCAGCGGGGCGAACCCTGTGCCGGATGCGGTGGTCCGGTCCCTTGCTGATGCAGACGGGCACAAGCATATCGCCTGGGGCATTCTGGATGAGGGCGAGGATGGNNCGCCGTTGATGGCTGCGGCCCATGCGATACGCAGTGAAGAGGGGAGCGACCGGGCGGAACTGGCGCTGGGTGTGCTGGACCAGTATCAGGCGCATGGCCTCTCACGGCTTTTGATCGCGTCTGTTGCCCTGTCCTGCCGGGCGCGCGGCATCATCACGCTAGAGGCGGAAACGCTGCCGGAAAACCGCAAGGCAAATAGCCTGTTCAAGGCGCTGGGCGGGAAAGTGATCCGGCCCATGCCGCCAACGACACTCTGGGAGTTTGATGTCGCCCAATTGATCGAAACCCTCCGAACGATGGAACGTCCGGAGGGTTTGCGAAAAGTCTTTGCCGTGAATGCTGGCGGGACCGCTTAGGATACCCGCTCCACCATCATGTGCTTGATCTTGGCGATGGCCTTGGCCGGGTTCAGGCCTTTCGGGCAGACCTGCGCNCAGTTCATGATTGTGTGGCAGCGATACAGTTTNAACGGATCTTCCAGATCGTCCAGACGCTCGCCGGTGGCTTCATCGCGGCTATCGATCAGCCAGCGATAGGCCTGAAGCAGGGCCGCCGGGCCGAGATACTTGTCGCCATTCCACCAATAGGACGGGCAGGAAGTCGTGCAGGATGCGCAGAGGATGCATTCGTAAAGGCCGTTCAGCTCTTCACGGTCTTCCTCGGATTGCTTCCATTCCTTTTCAGGCTCTGGCGTCACCGTTTTCAGGTAGGGCTGCACATAGGCGTGCTGCGCGTAGAAATTGGTCAGGTCCGGGATCAGGTCTTTCACCACCGGCTGGTGGGGNAGGGGCGCGATCGAGATTACGCCGCCCGGCAATTCGTCAAAGCCNTTGGTGCAGGCAATCGTGTTCTGCCCGGCAATGTTCATTGCGCAGGACCCACACACGCCTTCGCGGCAGGAGCGNCGGAAGGCCAAAGTCGGGTCAATGGTGTTCTTGATGTAGAACAGCACGTCCAGGATCATCGTGCCGGCCTTGTCCATGTCTACCCAGTAGACATCCCAGCGCGGATTGCCGCNCTCTTCGGGGCTGTAGCGATAGATCTTGAACTGGCGAAGATTGGTCGCGCCTTGCGGCTTTGGCCANGTCTTGCCTTTTTTAGGCGCGGAGCCTTTGGGGAGGGTAAGCTGTACCATGTCTTGCGTGCCTTGCTGTCCTTAGTACACCCGGGCCTTCGGCTCGATGTAGCTGATTTCGTTCGAGAGCGTGTAATTGTGCACTTCGCGATAGTCGATCGTGACCTTGCCGGCCTCGTCACACCAAGCGAGCGTGTGCTTCATCCACTTCTCGTCATCGCGCTCGGAATAGTCTTCGCGGGCATGGGCACCGCGGCTTTCTTCCCGNTTGGCNGCCGAATTCACGGTGACGGCGGCCTGAGCGATNAGGTTGTCGAATTCGAGGGCTTCGAGAAGATCGGTATTCCAGACCATGCCGCGGTCTTTCACNTCGATGCCCGGAGCCTTCTTGTAGACTTCCTCAATGGCGTCGACACCGTCCTTCAGAACGTCGCCTGTGCGGAACACCGCGCAATTGTTCTGCATACCCTTCTGCATTTCCAGGCGCAGCTTGGCGACCGGCTGGTCGCCGGTTGCGTTGCGCAGGCGGTCCAGGCGCTCAAGATGCTTGTCGGTTGCGCCTTTTGGCAGTTCCGGCTGGGTNGCCCCGGCTTCGGTGGTCGCGCCGCAGCGCTGGCCGGCTGCGCGGCCGAACACAACNAGGTCGATCAGGGAGTTGGAACCGAGACGGTTGGCGCCATGCACGGACACACAGGCCGCTTCGCCAACAGCCATCAGGCCTGGCACCACGGAGTCCGGATCGCCATTCTTCTTGGTCAGCACTTCACCGTGATAATTGGTCGGGATGCCGCCCATNTTGTAGTGAACGGTTGGCAGNACCGGGATCGGCTCTTTCGTGACGTCGACGCCTGCGAAGATTTTCGCGGTCTCGGAGATGCCGGGCAGGCGCGCTGCCAGCACATCTGCGCCGAGATGCTCAAGGTGCAGGTGGATGTGGTCTTTCTCTGCGCCAACGCCGCGACCTTCGCGGATTTCCATCGTCATCGCGCGGGAGACAACATCGCGGGAGGCGAGGTCTTTTGCGGATGGGGCATAACGCTCCATGAAGCGCTCACCTTCGGAATTGGTCAGGTATCCGCCTTCGCCGCGGGAGCCTTCGGTGATCAGGCAGCCGGACCCGTAGATGCCGGTTGGGTGGAACTGNACGAATTCCATGTCCTGCAGCGGCAGGCCGGCGCGCAGCACCATGGCGTTGCCGTCGCCCGTACATGTGTGGGCAGAGGTACACGAGAAGAAGGCACGTCCGTATCCGCCAGTTGCCAGGACAACNTTTTGCGCGCGGAACCGGTGAAGCGTGCCGTCATCCAGTTTCCANGCCGTNACACCGCGGCAGGCGCCTTCCTCATCCATGATCAGGTCGAGCGCGAAATANTCGATGAAGAATTCGGTCTCTTCCTTGACGCACTGGCCATACAGCGTGTGCAGCATGGCGTGGCCGGTCCGGTCAGCCGCAGCGCAGGTACGTTGTACCGGGCCCTTGCCGAATTCGCGGGTCATGCCGCCGAATGCACGCTGGTAGATCTTGCCTTCATCGGTNCGGGAGAAGGGCATGCCCCAATGCTCCAGCTCGTAAACAGCGGCGGGCGCTTCACGGCAGAGATATTCAATCGCGTCCTGGTCGCCCAGCCAGTCAGACCCTTTGACGGTGTCGTACATGTGCCAGCGCCAGTCATCCTCACCCATATTGCCNAGCGAGGCAGCGATGCCGCCCTGTGCGGCAACCGTGTGGGAGCGCGTTGGGAAAACTTTGGAGATACAGGCGGTTTTCAGGCCGGCCTGTGCGGCGCCCAGGGCAGCACGGAGGCCAGAGCCGCCAGCGCCCACAACCACGACATCATATGTATGGTCGATCCAGGTGTAATTGCTCATCTTGTTGCTTCTCCCGCGGGCTCTAGGCGCCCGCGCCAATCCAGAGTTTGAGAACCGAAAGAGCCACAGTCACGAACAGCGCGATGCACACGAAGCTGTTCAGGATCAGCAGGGCCGACTTGGTTCCCGTTTTTGCGATATAGTCCTCGACGACCACCTGCATACCGATACGCATGTGGTAGAACGCCGCGCCGGCGGTCAGTATCAGCAGGATGGCGTTCCACGGCTTTGCGGCCCAGGCCTGAGCAGAGGCGAGGTCACCGCCCATCGCATTGATGATGGAGAAGACGAACCACGGGACGAGGAAGATCAGCGCAATCGCGGAGACGCGCTGGCGGATATGGGTTTCGGTGCCCGACTTGGCAGAGCCGAGACCGCGGGCCGCCTTGGCGGGCGTGATGAAATTGTTCGATGCCATGTCAGTCGCCCCTTAAAGCCAGGTGGCAGCAGCAAAAATTGCCGCGGCACCAATGATGGAGAAGAGGTAGATGAACACCGAAACCGTGCTGGCGGTCTTCGGGTCAAATCCGACATGTGGTCCGTCCCAGAGCAGGTGACGAATGCCGTTCAGGAAGTGGTACATGACCGCCACAGCCCAGAGGAACAGGATGACCTGACCATACCAGGCGGACACGATGTCTTCGATCACGCTGTACCAGCCTGCGCTGGTTGCGAGGGCAATGATCCATGCTGTGATGAGGAATGTTCCGAAATACAGGGCCATGCCCGTAAACCGGTGTGTGATGGACGCAGCCATCGTGATGTGGAACCGCCAAATCTGAAGATGAGGCGACAATGGGCGCGTATCTGCCCGTGTAGTGCTTGTCATGAGGGAATGACCTTGCTTGCCTGCAATGAATGCTTTGGCTTGGGTTCTAGGTTTCTCTATGCTTCTGTCAACGGCACAGGGCGTGGGAGCGACAATATGAAACCTTTTCTTTTTGCAGTGGCTTTCGGTGGGCTGGCCAGCGTTGCCGTCGCGGACCCACTGGACACGCTCGTGCCTGAATATGAGGCCTATGTAGATGCCAACAGCCCCGAAGGCGCTGCGCGCACGGCAGGTCTGGCNCCNGATCGCTGGTCTGATGTGACGCCTGAAGCGATTGCTGAGCAGGCCGATGCGGCGAGAGCCTTGTTGGAAGAAGTGCAAAAAGCTGAAACTGAGCGNGAGATAGATCAGGCCATCCTGATCCGGCTGCTCGACTCGGATATCGTATGGGCAGAGACCGATTCGGCGCGCATACCGTTTGTCGGGGATTGGGGGTTTCAGGCAGAGCCGGTTTTTGCAGCCCTGCGGGTAAATCTCGACAGCGAGGCGGCCGCTGAAGCCTGGATCGCGCGCCTGAATGACGTGCCGCGATACTTTGATGAGAATATCGCAAACATGCGCCGGGGGATCGAGACAGGCTGGACCGCGCACAAGGATCCGCTGGACACGGTGATCGCGCAAATTCGAGAGCAGGTTGTGGATGATCCGGCGGAAAGCGACCTTTATGCGCCGTTCCTGTCCCTGCCTGAAAATATGGACCCGGCGGTTGCCGAGCGACTGAAGGCTGAAGGCCTGACTGCGACGCGGCGCGCAATGGATGCCTATCTGGANGCCTGGCGGTTCCTCGAAATCGAGTACAAACCCTATCTGAGACAGGGCGCAGGCATTGCGGGCCTCGANAACGGTCAATCCGTTTATGCGGCGATGGTTGAATACCATACGGCGGGCGCGGGGGATTCGCCGGTTGAGATCCACCAGCTTGGCCTCAGCGAAGTTGCGCGGATCCGTTCTGAAATGGAGGCGATCATTGCTGAAATCGGCTTTGAGGGGAGTTTCGAGGAATTTCTGACCCATCTGAGGACAGATCCGAAATTCTATGCGCAATCCGCTGACGAGTTGATGGCGGCAGCAGAAGAGATTTCATCGCGTCTGCGGGCCAGTCTGCCAGACTATTTCGGGAATCTGCCAGAGCTGGAGTTTGAGGTGCAGCCTGTGCCGGACGCGATTGCGCCGGGCTATACAACAGGCCGCTATGTATCCGGCGATCCGGAGGAGGGTCGGCTGGGCATTTACCTTGTGAATACCTACGCCCTCGACCAGCGACCGCTCTATGAGCTGCCCGCCTTGTCAGCGCATGAGGCCGTGCCAGGGCATCACCTTCAGATCGCCCTTGCCCAGGAAATGAGTGATCAGCCGAAATTCCGGCAGGACTATTACGCGACCGCCTTTGGCGAAGGGTGGGGTCTGTATGCAGAACGGATTGCGGGTGAAGCGGGCATCTATCGCACGCCCTATGAGCGGTTCGGGGCGCTGTCCTATGAAATGTGGCGCGCGTGCCGTCTCGTGGCCGATACGGGACTGCACTGGTATGGCTGGACCCGAAGCGCAGCTGAAGCCTGTTTCATCGAGAATTCCGCCTTGGCGCCGCTCAACATTCAGACCGAAGTGACGCGCTATATAGGCTGGCCGGGGCAGGCCGTGGCCTACAAGGTCGGGGAACTCAAGATCCGCGAATTGCGCGCGCGCGCCGACGCCTCATTGGGCGACTCGTTTGATGTGCGGGAATTTCATGATGCGCTTCTTGCAGAAGGCGCTGTGCCGCTCGATGTAATGGAGGCGCGCATTGATGACTGGATCGCCGCGCAACATTCCACCGCTTCAAACACCGATACGCTTGCAGACTGATCCCCAATGAAATTGACCATTATCGAGACCGGACTCGTGCCCGAGGCCATTCGGGCGGACTTTGTCGACTATCCCGAGATGTTCCGGGACCTGATCTCGGTGGCCAGTCCTGACATGGAGTTCGAGACAGTTTCGGTGATCAAGGGCGAGGCCCTGCCCGATCCGTCGACGTTGGAAGGTATCCTGATCACAGGCTCGCCGGCGGGCGTTTATGATGACTTTCCATGGATCGCGCCGCTTGAGGACTTCATCCGAGGGGCGGCGAAGGCTGGCGTTCCGCAAGTGGGCATCTGTTTCGGCCACCAGATCATGGCCGAGGCATTGGGCGGCAAGGTGATCAAGTCGCCAAAAGGGTGGGGGATTGGCCTGCACACCTACGAGATGAAAGCCTGTCCGGACTGGATGGAGGGCAATTGCCCGGCGACTATATCGGTGCCGGTGAGCCATCAGGACCAGGTGGTGGAGTTGCCGCCGGGCGCAAGCGTATTGGCGAGATCAGACTTCACCCCAATGGCAGCCATAGATTACGGCAAGACGCCAGCGGTCTCGTTTCAGTGCCATCCTGAATTCAATGCCGAGTATTCCGCCGCGCTCTACCGCAGTCGAAAAGGGCGGCCCCTGACAGAGGCCGCCGTTCATGGGGCAATCGAGAGCCTCAACGCGCCTCTGGACAATCAGCGGCTGGGCGTCTGGATCGCAAACTTTCTGTCATCCGTGCGTTAGCCGAAACGATAGCGTACGCCGACCGTGAACAGGTTCTGTTGGTTCTCGATTTCGAGATTGCCGGGGAAGAGGTCATTGTTGACCTCAATGTCTTCGGTCGCCCGGTAGGCATATTCGCCATAGACTTCCCAGGTTTCTGACGCCAGCCAAGTCAAACCGGCCTTGAGCTGGTAGGCAAATTTGGTCTCGCCATCATCAATTACGCCAACGCCTGATGGGTTGTGTTGTACGTCCACATCGGAAAAGCCGATGCCGGCGCCCGCATAGGGCTGGACCGTGCCGGCGCTGTTGAAGTCATAGTACAGGTTCGCAAAGACAGAGGTGCTTGAAATGTCACCCCGACCGTCTGCGACGACATCCGCGACGGTTGCGCCGAGGGGCGTCGGGCTGCCCGCGATGGACGCGGCGTCGAGGGCATCAATGCTGCCGCCGCCGAGTGTAACGCCGGTATGAGTGTCGACATCGGCGCTGGAGTAGGCGAGTTCAACTGCGCCGCGGAAACCATTGCCATAGCGTGCGCCGACTTCAGCGCTGAAACCTGTGCCATTATCGAATTCCGTGTTCCAGCCATATGGCGTGCCAGCGGCGACATCGAGTGTCGTTCCGTCACCAAGATCACCGGTGGTGAACGCGCCGGTCGTGCCAGAATTGTCGCTGTCTGACTGATTCAGGTAGCTGACTGATCCGGCAGCGTACCAGTCCTGGGCCATGGCGGGAACGGCGAGCAAAGCCGCCACGGAGATGGTAACCGATATGTGTGAGAGTTTCATGGGGGGTTCCTCAATGACAGGGTTGGTGTCATCAGGGAGTACGAACCGAGTGAAAGATCGGATGATTAATAAAGAGTCATGTTTTGACGCCTATGGCGCACCTCATGCATATCCTAATCGAAATGATACACTCGACGTGTAGGGACGCATTAAGCCTGGAGACACAAGACTCATGATGCCCAAACCATTGGCTGATATTCAGCCGAACACGCTGGAATTTGAAATTCTTCCGCTCGTGAAGCCGACCGGCTTTCGTGAATATGATGCTCGGTGGTGGTTCAACGGCATTGGCAAGGAAAAAGCGCCTGAGCTGAACCTGACCGGCGTGCAGGCGCTGGGCCTTGGCATGGCGACGCTCTTCCATGAACTGGGCGTGGAACCGAAAGTGGTAACCGGCCACGATTTCCGCTCTATCAGCCAACCGATCAAGAACGCGCTGATCCTCGGCCTGGTGCAGGGCGGATGTGAAGTCCTGGATGTGGGGCTGGCCCTCTCGCCAATGGTGTACTGGAGCCAATTCGAGCTGGACGTGCCATGCTGTGCAA